>JAJYXG010000024.1:0-16329 GCA_021791095.1 Pseudomonadota bacterium | reverse complement strand
AACCCTTGCCCCGGCAAGGCCTTGCCGCAGGCAGTCATTGCCGCATGCGGCCTGAGGGATTAAAATGCCGCACTTTTCGCTTAAATTTTGCGGCTTGCCCCATGGGCAGGCCGCTGTTGCCTGAGCACACGGAACCATGGAAAGACAACGCTGGCTGGACGGGACGCTGTATTCGCCCGATTTCGAACAGGATAGCTGCGGCTTCGGCCTGATTGCGCAGATCGACAATCAGCCCAGTCACACGCTGGTGCAGAACGCGATCGGCTCGCTGGCCTGCATGACCCACCGCGGCGCGATCGCGGCCGACGGTTTGTCGGGCGATGGCTGCGGCCTGCTGTTCAAGAAGCCGGACGCCTTTCTGCGCGCGGTGGCGGTTGAGGCCGGCTTCGCGCTCTGCGACCTGTACGCCGCCGGTCTGGTGTTCCTCTCCCGCGACGCCGCCCCGCAGGCGCATGCCCGTACGACGCTGAAGGCCGCGCTGGAAGCGCAGGGCCTGAGCGTCGCCGGCTTCCGCCTGGTGCCGACCGATTCGTCCGTCTGCGGCGAATCCGCGCTGGCGTCCTTGCCGCACATCGAGCAGGTGTTCGTCAACGCGCCGGCTGGCCTGAGCGAGGACGATTTCGAGCGTAAGCTCTACATCGGCCGCCGCCAGGCTGAAAAGGCACTGGAAGCGACCGATCCGGTGTTCTACCTGCCAACGCTGTCGTGCCGCGTGATCAGCTACAAGGGCCTGGTGATGCCGGACAACCTGCCGGTGTTCTACCCCGACCTGAACGACGCGCGCTTCGCCTCCAGCCTGGTGGTCTTCCACCAGCGCTTCTCCACCAACACCTGGCCGCAGTGGCGCCTGGCGCAGCCGTTCCGCTATCTCGCGCACAACGGCGAGATCAACACTGTGCAAGGCAACCGCAACTGGAGCCGCGCGCGCGAGCAGAAGTTCGAAACGCCGCTGATCCCGGACATGGACGCCATCCGCCCCATCGTCGGCACCAAGGGTTCGGACTCGATGAGCCTCGACAACATGGTCGAAGGCCTGGTGATGGGCGGCGCGGGCCTGTTCCGCGCGCTGCGCCTGGTGATCCCGCCGGCGTGGCAGAACGTCGAGTCGATGGACGCCGACATCCGCGCGTTCTATGAATACAACTCGATGCACATGGAGCCGTGGGACGGCCCCGCCGGGATTGTTTTAACTGACGGTCGTTATGCGGTCTGTACGCTCGACCGCAACGGCCTGCGCCCGGCGCGCTGGGTGCTGACCAAGGACCGCATCCTCACCATCGCCTCCGAAGTCGGCGTGTGGCAGATCGACCCCGCCAACGTCGAGAAGAAGGGCCGCGTGAAGCCGGGCCAGATGGTCGCCGCCGACCTCAACACCGGCCGTTTGCTGATGCCGGAAGACATCGACAACGAACTGAAGGGCGCGCAGCCCTACCGCGAATGGCTGAAGGCCAGCGCGGTCAAACTGGAGCTGTCGATCAACCAGGACGCCGACCTGGCGGTGATGGATGCGGCGAGCCTGCTGACCCACCAGAAACTCTTCAACGTCAGCTTCGAGGAACGCGACCAGATCATCCGCGTGCTGGCCGAGGACGGCGCCGAGGCGATCGGCTCGATGGGCGACGACACGCCGATGGCGGTGCTGAGCCAGAAAGTGCGCTCGCCGTTCGACTACCTGCGTCAGCAGTTCGCCCAGGTGACCAACCCGCCGATCGACCCGATCCGCGAGGCAATCGTGATGTCGCTCAACACCAGCTTCGGCCCCGAGCGCAACCTGTTCGAGGAAAGCCCGGCGCACGCGCACCGGGTGGAAGTGCACACCCCGCTGCTGTCGAAGGAAGCCTTCGACAAGCTGCTGAACCTGAATGACCCGGCGTTTGCTGCGGCCACGCTCGACCTGCACTACGATCCGGCGGCGACCACGCTGGAAGCCGCGCTGAAGGCGCTGACCGCGCGCGCGATCGACGCGGTGAAGTCCGGCAAAGTGATACTTGTCCTGTCCGACCGCAACATCGCCAAGGACCGCCTGCCGATCCACGCGCTGTTCGCCACCGGCGCGGTGCACCACGCGCTGATCGCTGCCGGCCTGCGCTGCAACGCCAACATCGTGGTGGAAACCGGCAGCGTACGCGACCCCCACCACTATGCCTGCCTGATCGGCTACGGCGCGACCGCCATCTACCCCTATCTCGCCTACCAGGTCATCGGCGAGTTCGTGAAGACCGGCGAGATCAAGCCCAACCTCGACAAGGCGCTGTCCAACTTCCGCAAGGGCATGGACAAGGGCCTGTACAAGGTGCTGTCCAAGATGGGCATCTCGCTGGTGGCGAGCTACCGCGGCGCCCAGCTGTTCGAGGGCGTGGGCCTGCACGAGGATGTGGTCGAGTTGTGTCTGAAGGGCACGGTGTCGCGCATTTCCGGCGCCAACTTCGACGATTTCGAATCCGACCAGAAGCTGCTGCACAAGACCGCGTTCAACCCGCTGCGCCCGCTGTCGGCCGGCGGCCTGTTGAAGTTCATGTTCGGTGAGGAATTCCACGCCTACAACCCGGACGTGGTGCAGCAGCTGCAGAAGGCGGTGAAGACCGGCGACTACGCCGAATTCAAGAAATACTCCGCGATCGTCGACACCCGCCCGGTGGCGATGCTGCGCGACCTGATGAAGCTCAAGTCGGGTGCAACTTCAATTCCATTAGACGAAGTCGAGCCGCTGGAAAGCATTCTCAAGCGCTTTGATTCAGCCGGCATGTCGCTCGGCGCCTTGTCGCCGGAAGCGCACGAGGCGCTCGCCGAAGGCATGAACCGCATCGGCGGCCGTTCCAACTCGGGCGAAGGCGGCGAGGATCCGAAGCGCTACGGCACGGTGAAGACGTCCAAGATCAAGCAGGTCGCCTCGGGCCGCTTCGGTGTGACGGCGACCTACCTGGTCAACGCCGAAGTGCTGCAGATCAAGATCGCGCAGGGCGCCAAGCCCGGCGAGGGCGGCCAGCTGCCGGGCGACAAGGTGTCGCCGATGATCGCCAGCCTGCGTCACTGCAAGCCGGGCACGCCGCTGATTTCGCCGCCGCCGCATCACGACATCTATTCGATCGAGGATCTGGCGCAGCTGATCTATGACCTGAAGCAGGTCAACCCCGACGCACTGGTGTCGGTGAAGCTGGTGGCCGAACCTGGCGTCGGCACCATTGCCGCCGGCGTCGCCAAGGCCTACGCCGACCTCATCACCATTTCCGGCTACGACGGCGGCACCGGTGCGAGCCCCCTGGCTTCAGTCAAGTACGCCGGCTCGCCGTGGGAACTCGGCCTGTCCGAAGCGCAGCAGGTGCTGCGCGCCAACGGCCTGCGCGGACGCGTCCGCGTGCAGACCGACGGCGGCCTGAAGACCGGCCTCGACGTCATCAAAGCGGCGATCCTCGGTGCAGAATCCTTCGGCTTCGGCACCGGCCCGATGGTCGCGCTGGGCTGCAAATACCTGCGCATCTGCCACCTGAACAACTGCGCCACCGGTGTGGCGACGCAGAACGACAAGCTGCGCCGCGAGCACTTCATCGGCCTGCCCGAGATGGTGGTGAACTACTTCAAGTTTGTCGCCGAGGAAACGCGCGAGCTGATGGCGAGCCTCGGCATCAGGAAGCTGACCGACCTGATCGGTCGCACCGACCTGCTCGACCTCGCCGCCGGCGACACGCCGCGCCAGGGCCGCTTGAAGCTCGACGTGCTGCTCTCGCAGGGCGACATCCCGGCCGACGCGCCGCGCTTCGCGCAGCAGGAACGCAACCCCTCGTTCGACAAGGGTGAACTCGCCGAGCGCATGGTCGCCGACGCACTGGCCGCGATCAAGGCCGGCAAGTCCATTGAACTCGCCTACCCCGTGCGCAACGTCAACCGCTCGATCGGCGCGCGCCTGTCGGGCGAGATCGCCAAGGCGCACGGCGGCCGTGGCCTGCCTGACGATACCGTCCGCATCAAGCTGACCGGCTCAGCCGGCCAGAGCCTGGGCGTGTGGAACCACAGGGGCCTGACGATCACGCTCGAGGGCGACGCCAACGACTACGTCGGCAAGGGCATGGGCGGCGGCCGCCTGGTGATCTACCCGCCGCGTGCCGCCACCTTCGACGCGCACCGCAACACGCTGATCGGCAACACCTGCCTGTACGGCGCCACCGGCGGCGAGCTCTATGCCGCAGGCATGGGCGGCGAGCGCTTCGGTGTGCGCAACTCCGGCGCGCTCGCGGTTGTCGAGGGCATCGGCGACCACGGCTGCGAATACATGACCGGCGGCACCGTCATCGTGCTGGGCGACACCGGGCTGAACTTCGGCGCCGGCATGAGCGGCGGCATGGCCTTCGTGGTCGATGACGCAGGCGACTTCATGGCCAAGACCAACAAGGAAATGGTCGAACTGACCCGCATCACCAGCGTCGAGACCGAGCCCTACCGCGTCTTCCTCAAGGCGCAGGTCGAGCGCCACCTGGGGCTCACCGGCAGCGCACGCGCCAAGGCGCTGCTTGCCGATTTCGACGCCACGCTGGCGCGCGTCTGGCTGGTCAAGCCGAAGCGGATTTCGATTGAAGACCTGGTCGAGGACATCCCCGGCCAGACCAAAGAAGCATTGGAAGCATAACGATGGGTGACGTATTCCAGTTTTTGAAGCAGCCCCGGCGCGACGGCGACAAGACCGAAGCGGCGGTGCGCAAGCACGAGTTCCGCGAGATCTACGCGCTGATGGACACGGCGCACGCGCAGGAACAGGCCGACCGTTGCCTCGGCTGCGGCAATCCGTATTGCGAGTGGAAGTGCCCGGTGCACAACTACATCCCCAACTGGTTGAAGCTCGTCACCGAAGGCCGCCTGTTCGAGGCGGCTGAACTCTCGCACCAGACCAACTCGCTGCCCGAAGTGTGCGGCCGCGTCTGCCCACAGGACCGTCTGTGCGAAGGCGCCTGCACCCTCAACAGCGACGGCTTCGACGCGGGGGGCGGCTTCGGTGCGGTGACCATCGGCCAGGTCGAGAAATACATTTCCGAGGAGGCCTTCAAGGCCGGCTGGCGTCCCGACATGTCCAATGTCGTGCCGACCGGGAAGAAGGTCGCCGTCATCGGCGCCGGCCCCGCGGGCCTCGGCTGCGCCGACGTGCTGGCGCGCAACGGCGTGAAGCCGGTGGTGTTCGATCGCTACGACGAAATCGGTGGCCTGCTCACCTTCGGCATCCCCGAATTCAAGATGGAAAAATGGGTGATGACGCGCCGCCGCGAAGTGCTGGAAGGCATGGGCGTCGAATTCCGCCTCAACACCGACATCGGCCGCGACGTGTCGATGCAGTCCCTGCTCGACGAATACGATGCCGTGTTCATGGGCATGGGCACCTACACCTACATGAAGGGCGGCTTCCCCGGCGAGGACCTGTCCGGCGTGCTGGAAGCGCTGCCCTTCCTGATTTCCAACGTGCGGAAGTGCCTCGACCTGACCAAGCCGGACGAGGTCTATCAGGACATGAAAGGCCTGCGCGTCGTCGTGCTGGGCGGCGGCGATACCGCAATGGACTGCAACCGCACCAGCATCCGCCAGGGCGCGGCCTCGGTCACCTGCGCCTACCGCCGCGACGAGAAGAACATGCCCGGCTCCAAGCGCGAAGTCGGCAACGCCAAGGAAGAAGGCGTTGCTTTCCTGTGGAACCGCCAGCCGGTCGAGATCGTCGGCAACGGCAAGGTCGAAGGCGTGAAGCTGGTGACCACCGAACTCGGCCCGCCCGACGCACGCGGCCGCCGCACGCCGGTGGTGGTGCCGGGCTCCGAGGAAATCGTTCCGGCCGACCGCGTCATCGTCGCCTTCGGCTTCCGTCCCAACCCGCAGCCGTGGTTTGCCGATCACAATATCTCGATCGACCAGGGCGGCCGCGTGATCGCCCAAGGCCAGCAGCATGCGTTCCAGACCGCCAACCCGAAAGTTTTTGCCGGCGGCGACATGGTGCGCGGCTCCGACCTGGTGGTGACCGCGGTGTGGGAAGGCCGCGAGGCGGCCAAGGGCATCCTCGCCTACCTCGATCTGCTGTAAACCCGCAGCATGCGCGATGGCGGCCGCCGCCATCGTGCCCGCCCGTCGGGGTATGCTGCGACATTGCCAACGACCTTCATCCGGATGCTTGCTGGCCCCTACTATCCCCGTTCGTTCACCATCCTGGTCATCGTCGCGATGGGCGTGCTGATCGTGCCGCTGGCCAGCGGCCTGATCAACGCGGTGCACGTGCTACAGGGCGTGGCCGACACCCAGCGCCAATTCACCCGCACCAGCCTCGACATCACGCGCGACGTGCGGCAGATCGTCGAGTCGGTCAGCCAGCTGCAGCGTGCCGCCGGGCAATACCATCTGCTGCAGGACGCCGAATTCGGACCCGCCCTGCGGACCCGCTTCGACGAACTGCAGGCCCAGCTTGCGCGACTCGACGCTGAACTCGTCGACGCGCCGGCGCGCGCCACGCTGGCGGCGCTGCAGACCCGCAGCCGCACCCTCTATAGCGAACTCCAACCGGGCGCCTTTCTCGACAGTGACCGTTTCCATGCGCTCGACCCCGCATTCGATGCGCTGGACGCGGGCGCACGCACCCTGCTCGGCCAGGCCGACGCCGCGGTGCAGCGGGAATTGCAGGCGCTGGAAGCGACTGTGCAAGCCACCCGGCAGCGGCTGATCGTGCTGGCGCTGGCGCTGATTCCGTTGACGCTGCTGCTGGCCGGGGTGTTCTCCTGGATGATCAACCGTCCGATCAAGCAGCTCAAGGCCTCGATCCAGCAGCTCGGCCAGGCCGACCTGCGCCCATTGGCGGCGATCAGCGGACCGCAGGACATCGTCGAACTGGGGCGCGAGATCGACTGGCTGCGCCAGCGCCTGCAGGCGCTGGAAGAACAGAAACTGCGCTTCCTGCGCCACGTGTCGCACGAACTGAAAACCCCGCTGGCTTCGCTGCGCGAAGGCGTGGCGCTGCTGGGCGATGAGCTGGCAGGCAGTATCAACGCACGCCAGCGCAGCATCGTTGGCATCATGGACAGCGCCAGCCGCGACCTGCAGAAGCGTATCGAGGACCTGATCCGCTACGGCGGCATGATGCGGGACGCCACCCCGCCCCCCGCCGCGCCGCAGGCGCTGGACGACGTGCTCGCCGGCGTGCTGGCGCGACAGCGGCTGGCGCTCGATGCGCATGGCATCCGGGTCGAGACGCAGCTGACCGCCGCCAGGGTGCACAGCGACCGCAGCCAGCTGGAAACCGTACTCGACAATCTGCTGTCCAATGCGGTCAAATTCAGTCCCGAAGGCGGACACATCCTGGTGAAAAGCGAATCCGCCGACGGCGTGGTCGCAGTGTGGGTATGCGATCAGGGCGAAGGCATCCCCGACGCCGACCGCAGCCGGATCTTCGAACCGTTTTTCCAGGGCGCGCGCCAGCCCGCCAGCACGGTCAAAGGCAGCGGACTGGGGTTGTCGATCGTGCGCGAATCGTTGCTGGCTGCGGGCGGCAGCATCGATGTGGTCGATTACCCGCCTTGGTCGACCTGTTTCCGTTTAACCTGGCCTATGCCGCAATGACCCTGAAATCTTATTTTGTAGCCGGACTGTTGCTGATGCTGGGTGCCTGTGCCGCCCCGGTCGAGCGACCGGCCACTTTCGCCCCTCCAGCCAAACTCGACGCGTCGGTGATGCTGGGCGAACTGTCACGTGTGACGGCGCTGACAGCCGAGCAGCGCCGGCGCGAATTGACCGGGCTGGAAGGCGAACGTCGCCTCGACGACATGCAGCGTTTTCAGCTCGCTGCGCTGCTCGAACGCGAGGACAGCATGGAAGCACTCGAGCGCAGCCTCAAGAGCCTCAACGCAATGGCCGACGGCGACACGCGTGCGCAGGCGCTGCTCGACCTGATGAAAAAGTCACTCAAGTCGCGCATCGAACTCAGGCAGCAGACTGCGCGCACGCAGGAACTGCAGGACAAGCTCGAGCAGATCAAGGCGCTTGAAAAATCCCTGCAGCAGCGCAACGGATTGCCGAAAGCCCCATGAAAAAACCGTGCATTCTGGTGGTGGACGACGATGCGGCGCTGCGCGAGCTGATCACGCTGCGGCTGGAGGCCAACGGATACAAGGTCGAAGCGGTCGACAGCGGCGAGGCGGCACTGGCGCAACTGGCGCTGGCCCGCCCCGACGCCGTGCTGACCGACATGCAGATGGCGGGCATGGACGGAATGATGCTGTTTCGCACCATTCATGCACGCGACCCGGCGCTGCCGGTGATCGTGCTGACTGCGCACGGCACCATCCCGGACGCGGTGGCCGCCACCCAGGATGGGCTGTTCGGCTATCTGACCAAGCCCTACGATGCCCCCACGCTGATCGACCTCCTGAAGCGCGCCACCCGGCTCGCCGGCAGCAGCCCCGATGCGGGCGACGATGAATGGCGCAACGAAATCGTCACCGCCAGCCCGGTGATGGAAGCGCTGCTGGCCGAAGTACGGCTGGCTGCACAAAGCGAGGCATCCTTGCTGATCCAGGGCGAATCGGGCACCGGCAAGGAACTGCTGGCCCGCGCGATCCACCGCGCCAGTCCGCGCCATGCCAAGCCCTTCGTCGCGATCAACTGCGGCGCGATTCCGGCCGAACTGCTCGAATCGGAACTGTTCGGCCACGTGAAGGGCGCGTTCACCGGCGCGGGGCGCGACCATGCCGGCCTGTTCCTCAGCGCCGAGGGCGGCACCGTGTTCCTCGACGAGATCGGCGACATGCCCGCGCCGCTGCAGGTCAAGCTGCTGCGGGTGCTGCAGGAAGGCGAGGTGCGGCCGGTCGGCGCAACCGAAACGCGCCCCGTCGACGTGCGTATCCTGTCGGCCACCCACCGCAACCTGGAGGAGGCGATCATCAGCGGCGAATTCCGCGAAGACCTGTATTACCGCCTCAACGTGGTCACCCTGACGCTGCCGCCGCTGCGCGAGCGGCGCGAAGACATTCCGCTGCTGGCGCGGCACTTCCTCGGCGTCCTGACGGAAAAATACAAGCGCCGCATCCACGGCTTTGCCCCCGATGCGCTGGACATGCTGGTGGCGGCCGATTGGCCGGGCAATATCCGCCAGCTGAACAACGTGCTCGAACAATGCGTCGCGCTGTGCACCACGACCACCATCCCGGCCAGCCTGGTGGCGCGCGCGCTGCGCGACAAGCCCGCCGAGATCCAGCCGCTGGCCGAGGCACGCAACGCCTTCGAGCGCGACTACCTCATCACCCTGCTCAAGCTCACCCGCGGCCAGGTCAGCGAAGTGGCCCGGCTGGCCGGACGCAACCGCACCGAGGTGTACCGGCTGCTGCAGCGCCACGGCCTCACCCCCGCCCTGTTCAAGGACCGCAACGAAACCGACTGATTCGTCGGGCACAGACGACGTCTGGCGTTCGCTGCGCTGGCTTCTGCCGCCCCCATGGAGCCCATGGGCTTGATTCAAAAGCACATTGTTCATCTGGCACATCCTCTGCAAGGGAGGGGGTGTGACAAAGCGTGCGTTTATCAACCCTGCAAGGAGAACACCATGTTTGGATGGGCCATTACATTTCTGATCGTTGCCATCATCGCCGGGATTTTCGGCTTCGCCGGCATAGCGGGCACCGCCGCCGGGTTCGCCAAGGTGCTGTTTGTCGTCGGTCTGGTGCTGTTTCTGGTACTGCTGGTCACCGGTCGACGCCCGCCGACGGTTTAAGTCTGTCGCGATCTAACGGGAGCCTTGGCTCCCATTTTTTTGCGCTTTTTCAGGCAGAAAAATGCCGATGTCGCCGACAGAAGACAAAATAATTCAATAAAAACAATGTGCTGTGAAATACCAACCGTTTCTGTCGCCATCAGGAGACAAATACGTGTCCAAACGCCGGGCCAGCGCGCCACCCAGCCCGGCAGGCGCTTTTAACTCCATGAACTCATTGACGAAAACGGAACTGGCACGGCCGTCGCTATGTACCTCCACGGGTGCATCTGCATTCGCAATGATTCAATCATTAAGGAGCCAAACATGAAATCCATTCACGCCAACGTCCTGACCCTCACGCTTGCCGGTCTACTGAGCGCCGCCTCGGCATCTGCCTTGGCCCAGTCCATGCCGGACACCACCGCGGGCGCATCCAGCTTCAAGACCTTCGACAGCAATGGCGACGGCAAGATCAGCCTGGAGGAGTTCAAGGCTCAGGGTGGCCAGGAACAGGTCTTCACTGAAACTGACGCCAACCAGGACAAGAGCCTGAGCAACGACGAATTCTCCAAGCTAGGCAAGCCCAGCACCAAACGCTACTGACTGCTTGAGCATTCAATGTGTTAAACCCTTATCAGGAGATCAACATGAAACACCGCAACCGTTGCGTGCTGAATCTGACGCTCGCTAGCGCCCTGGGCGCTTTCACCGCCACCTCGGCCCTGGCCACCCCCATGGTGATGCCCAACTTCCTGAACACGGACAGCAATGGCGACAACATGGTCAGCCTGCAGGAGTTTCAGGAAAAAGGGGGCACTGAACAGGCGTTCCACGAGGGCGACGCAAACCGCGACCGGCGGCTGAGCCGCGACGAATACACCAAAGCCGTTGCCAACAACGATCGCATCAAGGCCGACAAATACATCGATGACGCCTGGATTACCGCCAAGGTCAAGTCGCTGATCCTGAAAGACGAAGGCGTGAAGGGGCTGGACGTGAACGTGGAAACCCACAAGGGCATGGTCAAGCTCGCCGGCTGGGTCAGCACGCCAGCGCAGATCGCCCGGGCCGAGAAAATCGCGCTCAGCGTGGAAGGCGTGAAGGGGGTCAGGAACGCGCTCGAGATCAAGCGTTGACGCTACGTCTGCGAACTGGCCGGCTGTGGCGGTCGCCGCGGCCGGTCGACCCAACCCGCTAGGAGAATTGATATGCGCGCGACCCCCCATCATCTTGACGACGAACACATGCGGCTCTACGAATGGAGCGGCGCCGGAACCGGGATGCGGCACGCCCTTCCGATCGGATCGAAACGCAGCCATCCATGGCATGCCTCCCACGCCGTGCTGGCATTGCTAACCAGCCTGCTGATCCTCAACGGCTGCGACAGCAAGGGCCCTGCCGAGAAAGCGGGCGAGCAGGTCGACCAGGCCATGCAGGACATGAAGGACGCGGCCGGCAAGCGGGTTGACGATGCCACCGCCGAGCCGGGGCCGGCACAGGAGGCTGGGCGCAGCCTGGACGAAGCACGCGAGCAGGCCGGCGAAAAGATCGAAGAGATCGGCGAAGACCTGCAAAAACCATGACCGGACTCGCCAATAAAAAAGGCCGGGGCATGCGCTCCCGGCCTGGCGCGATCGAATCAGCCGATCAGAACGTGTAGCTGTACATCAGCTGCCAGTTCAGCTGGCTGTGTTCGATGGTCATGCCGCCGTTGCCGTTAGGCGGGGTCTGCAGGTTCGTGCCGGTCACCGTCACTTCGGGGACATAGCTCAGCCCGAAGTTGACTTGCGACTGCTTGCTGAAGGCATAACCGAAGCCCACCGTGTAGTGATTTTCCACGATCGCCGGCCACAGATAGTTGACGAATTGATCCGGGATCGGATTCTTCGCGTGGTTATAACCGACGCGGCCGGTGAAGGCATCGTTGAACTTGTAGGCCAGGCCCAGCGACAGCACGATCTGGTCATCCCAGTCCTGCTGGAACGGCGCGACCATCGTGCCATTCTGGTAGATGGTCACGGTGTTCATGCTGTCGCCCCACATCACGTCCTTGACGTCGGCCGCGACCAACAGCCGGTCGTTCGCCTGCCAGGCAAGGCCGAGACCCAGCGTGGCCGGCATGTCGAAGCCCGTCACCTTGTAGCCATCGCCCTTCAGATCGGGCAGGTTGCCTGCCGTCTGGTAGACACCGCCCAGGGTCAACGCATCGTTGATCCTGTAGGTGAATCCGAGCTTGGCGGCGAGGCTGTATCCTTTGGCTGCGCCCGTGAAGTCGCTGCCATCCTTGAAGTTGATTTCCTTCTCGGGATCCATATCCAGGTTGGCGACCAGATCCATGCCCGCCCACACGATGTCGATGCTGCCGCCCAGGTTGAAGCGCTCGTTGACGCTGTAGGCCAGGGGGAGAATCACCCGGCCCACGCCCACCTGCGCCATATCGCCGTTGGCGTACTCGGTGCCCATCCCGCCCTGGCCGTAGATGCCGACGCCGTAGGCCAGATTGCCCTCTTTTTTCACAAAGCCGATGGCCGGCATGTAAAACGCATCCGCACTGGATTTGCCCATTCCCATGGACGTCTCCACATCCGGTCCGACAAACCCCAGCATCACGTCCACCCGCTTGCCGTCGGCCATCAGGCCGAACGTCGCCGGGTTGTTGGCCATCGCGGCCGTGCCGTTGTCATACGCCATGGCGGCACCGCCCATGCCTGCGGCTATGGGTCCGTAACCTTCCATCAGCATGCCATTGGTGGCCAGGGCCAGATTGGGCACAGCAAGGCCCACCGCGGCAAGCGTGGCCGCGAGTTTATTCAGTTGCATCGGGGTCTCCTCGGGGATGCGGGTGTAATTAGAAAAGTCGAAAATTCTAACCTATTAACGTAATGTGACACACAAGCTTGAGTGCCGCGCCAATAAGCCTTGCTGCAATACCGCACGCCCGCTCGTGGTTACATTGCGTTACACCTCGTTACCCACCCCACACACCCCGCTTACACAGCGCTTCTACAGTGCGGATGCCGACTGACGCAATCCAGCCTCACGGTACCCCTCAACTGAACAGGAGCAACACCATGAAAAACACGCTGATTAAAACCACCTTGGGCATTCTGGCACTGGGCCTGACGGCGACCGGCGCGCAAGCCAATTGGGAGCACGACGGCCATGGCCACAAGCAGGCTTACCTGCAGACCAAGGCCTATAGCCAGCAGATCAACGCACGCCAGGATCGGCAGATGGACCGCATCCAGGCCGGGATGCGGTCGGGCCAGATTACCCGTGCCGAATTCCGTGAATTAATGCATGAACAGCACACGATCCGCGCCATGGAGCAACATTTCCGTGCAGATGGCAGGATAAGCGCGCGCGAATTCCAGCACCTGGAGCGCGCGCTCGATGTCGCGAACCACACTATCCGGGCGGAAAAGCATGATCGCCAGGCGCGCCATGCTTACGGCCACAATTACCGGTTCAACTGAATGAATCGGGACGCCGCTACAGAGATCGCGGCGCCCTGCCGTTAATACCCGGAGTCAACACGCACGCAAACGGAGAAAAACAATGCATACCGCTGTCACCCTAGCTTTGGCCACGATGCTCGCTGCAGGCCCGGTGCTCGCCGACCCGCCCAGCCACGCCCCTGCGCACGGCTACTACAAGAAGCATGATGATGACCATGGCCGCAAGAAACACAAGAAAGCCAAGCACTACCAAGGCAAGAGTGGTGTCGCGTATGTAAGCGACTACGGCATTTCGGCTGGCCGCTGCAACCGCGACGAAATCGGCGCCGTGATCGGCGGCGTGACCGGCGCGGTGATCGGCGGCCAGGTGGCCGGACACGACGATCGCGTGGTCGGCATGGTGCTCGGTGGCGTGCTCGGCGCGGTGGTTGGACATGCCATTGGCGACAGCATGGATGACCGCGACCGCGCCTGCATGGGCCACGCGCTCGAACTGGGCCGCCCCGGCGTGCCGGTGGTGTGGCGCAGCGGCGACCACGATTACCACTTCACCCCGCACGGCGACGTGCGCGACGGCTGCCGCAACGCCACCCTGGTGGTCGACGGCCGCAAGCCGCGTGACGTGCTGGCCTGCCCGTCCGGGCGCGGCGAATGGAGCTTCCGCCGCAGCTGATCCGCCAAGGGTCGGAGCCTGCGACGCCAAGCCTGCTAAAATGCCGGCTTTGCGTCCTGGCCCGCCACATGTCCGCCCCCAAGAACGATACCTTTCTGCGCGCGCTGCTGCGCCAGCCCACTGAATACACGCCCCTCTGGCTGATGCGCCAGGCCGGCCGCTACCTGCCGGAATACAATGCGACCCGCGCCCGCGCCGGCGATTTTCTGACCCTCTGCAAAACGCCCGATCTGGCAACCGAAGTCACGCTGCAGCCCCTGGCGCGCTATCCGCTCGACGCCGCGATCCTGTTTTCCGACATCCTCACCGTGCCCGACGCGATGGGCCTGGGCCTGTATTTCTCGCAGGGCGAAGGCCCGCGCTTCGAGCGCCCGCTGCGCGATGAGTGGGAAATCCGCGACCTCTCGGCGCCCGATCCCAACGACAAGCTGGGCTACGTGATGGATGCGGTCAAAAGCATCCGCCGCGCGCTCGACGGCTCGGTGCCGCTGATCGGCTTTTCCGGAAGCCCCTACACGTTGGCCTGCTACATGGTCGAGGGCGGCAGCTCGGACGACTACCGGCACATCAAGACCATGCTGTACAGCCGCCCCGACCTGCTGCACCGCATCCTCGAGGTGAACACCCAGGCGGTGACCGACTATCTCAACGCGCAGATCGAAGCCGGCGCGCAGGCCGTGATGATTTTCGACTCCTGGGGCGGCAGCCTCACCCCGCACGCCTACCAGGAATTCTCGCTCGCCTACATGGAGCGCATCGTCGCCGGCCTGATCAAGGAACGCGAAGGCCGCCGCATCCCCAGCATCATCTTCACCAAGGGCGGCGGCAACTGGCTGGAAGCGATGGCCGGCATCGGCGCCGACGCGGTCGGCCTCGACTGGACCCTCGACATCGGCGAGGCGCGCCGCCGCGTGGGCGACAAGGTGGCGCTGCAGGGCAACCTCGACCCCTGCGCCCTGCACGGCACGCCCGAGAGCATCCGCGCCGAGGCGCATCGCATCATCGACAGCTACGGCAACCACCCCGGCCACGTGTTCAATCTCGGCCACGGCATTTCGCAGTTCACCAATCCCGACAACGTCGCCGTGCTGGTCGAGGCGGTGCACAGCCGCAGCCGCGCGGTGCGCGCAGCGTAGCGCCGCATAACGCGCGAACGACACTTTTTCCAGCACGTTTTTCAGTCTAATTTTTTTCGAGCCACTCCATGAAACGCATCTTCATCAGCCTGTTCGCCCTGTTCGTCATCTTCGCTTTCGCCATGCCGGACGCCGAAGCCCGGCGCCTGGGCGGCAGCAAGTCCTTCGGCATGCAGCGCAGCGCGCCGGCCAAGCAGGACGCCGCCCCGACCCCGCAGCGCCAGCAGCAAGGCACCACGCCGACGGGCGCGCCGCAGAAGCGCTCGTGGATGGGCCCGATCGCCGGTCTCGCCGCCGGCCTCGGTCTGGCCGCGCTGTTCTCGCATCTGGGGCTGGGCGAGGAGATGGCCAACTTCCTGATGCTGGCGCTGCTGGCGATGGCCGCGTTCATGCTGTTCCGCTTCTTCATGCGCCGCACTACGCCGGCCCCCGCGATGCAGTACGCCGGCATGCCGCAGAACGCGCCGGCCGCATTCGACGCGACCCCGTCCGCGATGGGGGGCAGCCACAACACACACAGCTTCCCGCCCGGGTTCGACGCCGCCGCCTTCGCGCGCGAAGCCAAGCTCAACTTCATCCGCCTGCAGGCCGCGTTCGACGCCGGCAACCTGGACGATCTGCGCGCCTTCACTTCGCCCGAGGTGTTTGCCGAAATCCGCATGCAGCTGGCCGAACGCGGTGACGCCACGCAGACCACCGACGTCATGAGCCTCGATGCCGAGGTGCTGGAAGCGGTCGACGAGGGCAACCGCCACGTCGTCAGCGTGCGTTTCACCGGCCTGGTGCGCGAAGACGCCGACCAGGGCGCCATGCCGCTCGACGAGATCTGGCACCTCACCAAACCGGCCAGCGGCCAGGGGGGCTGGGTGATCGCCGGCATCCAGCAACAAAACTAAGCAGAAACAAGGCCTTGCGCACCCATTGGGTGCGCAAAAGACCGTCGGTGCGCCTTTAGAAGCATCAACTTATGCACATTTATCGCGCAAGGGAACTTTTTTTGTTTCAAACGCTTGACAGTCGGGCAATATTTGTAAGTCATTGAATAATATCAATTTGATGGCCTGCCTGCTTTTTAGCCCGCGCTGCCGACCCCCCTGAATACGGGCCATAGAGGGCAATCGGCACAAATCACTAACACAATTATCCACAACTTGCGTGGATAATGCCGAATAAGTCTTGTCTAACAGCCACTTAGTGAACCTTCCCCGACTCCCCATCAGGAATCTCCGCTAACCATGCCCACCATTCTGCAGGTCGCGCTCGACACGCCGCTCCACCGGCTGTTCGACTATCGCGTGCCGGATGGCCTCGCGACCGTACCGCCGGGCAGCCTGATCGAGGTTCCCTTTGGCCGCACCC
>JAJYXG010000098.1:0-16360 GCA_021791095.1 Pseudomonadota bacterium | reverse complement strand
TGCTCAGGCAACAGCGGCCTGCCCATGGGGCAAGCCGCAAAATTTAAGCGAAAAGTGCGGCATTTTAATCCCTCAGGCCGCATGCGGCAATGACTGCCTGCGGCAAGGCCTTGCCGGGGCAAGGGTTTACGGCCTGATGCTCATCAGATGGGAGTGTTGCCCACGCGGAAAATTCCTTGCCTATGCTGATTAAGAGGGACTTGGGGGTGGGCATGAAACTCTTGAGCTGGAATATCCAATGGGGACGCGGCATGGACGGCCGGGTCGATCTCGCGCGTATCCTCCAGACCATCCGCCAGGAGGGCGATTTCGACGTCATCTGCCTGCAGGAAGTCGCGGTCAATTTTCCCGGCTTGCCGGGTAGTCGCGGTGAAGACCAGATCGCCGAGCTGTCCGCCGGCCTGCCCGGTTATACGGCCATTTATGGCGTGGCGACCGACATCCCCGATGGCCGTGGCGGCCGCAGCCGGTTCGGCAATGCCATCTTATCCCGCCTGCCCATCGGCCAGGTGTGGCGGCATCTGCTGCCGTGGCCGGCCGAGCCCGGCGCACCCAGCATGCAGCGGGTACTGGTGGAAGCCGTGGTGGCATCAGACGTCGGCCCGCTGCGGGTGATGACCACACATCTGGAGTATTACTCTCAGCGTCAGCGCGAGGTCCAGATCGCCGCCATCCGCAGCCTGCACGCCGAAGCGTGCGCCATGTCGGCGCGCATGCCTTTGCCGGAGGAGGCGGGCGGCTCGTTCGAGGTGTTTCCCCGGCCCACGCAGGCACTGCTGTGTGGCGACATGAATTTCCCTGCCTCGGCGCCCGCGCGCGCGCGCATCCTTGCGCCGTTTCCAGGCGGCGAACCCGGCTTTCGCGACGCCTGGGACGTGCTGCATCCCGGCGAACCGCATGCCCCTACCGTCGGCATCCACAAAGTCGATTTTGTCGACCGGCCCGAATGCTTCGACTTCGTCTTCGTCACCGAAGGGCTGGCGGGCCGCCTCAGGGCGCATGGCATCGATGCCGCCACCGAGGCATCGGATCACCAGCCGGTGTGGGTGGAACTGACCTGAGGCCGGGCAAAGAAAAAGCGCCTCCGGAAAACTCGGAGGCGCTTTGTCGGATATGGTGGTGGAGAGGAGGAGGATCGAACTCCCGACCTCCGCATTGCGAACGCGGCGCTCTCCCAGCTGAGCTACCCCCCCGATGCCGATACAACAAATTATAGCTTCAGCGATGCCATGCGGGAAGCATGGCGAGGTGCTTTGGCAGGTTGGGCAAGAGGCGGGCGGCGAGCCAGCCGAGCAGGACGCCGAGCGTGTTGGCGAGCGCATCGAGCGGGTCGGCCATGCGGTCCGGGGTGAGGCCTTGCAGGCCTTCGATGGCCGTGCCGAACAGCACGACTGCAAGGGCGAGCTTCCAGCGCTGCTGGATGATGAGCTGGGCCCACCACAACATCAGTACGGCATAGCCCATCAGGTGGACGAGCTTGTCGGTATGGCCGCCGCTGTCGTTGAGCGGCGGTGGCATCAGCGAAACCACGAGGGTGATGACGATGCCGAGCCAGCCGCCCGCACGCCAGAGACGCTCGATCACGCCGGGCGCTGCGCCCAGCGCAGCATGATGACGCCGGCAACGATCATCGGCAGGCTGAGCCATTGCCCCATGGAGAGTCCCAGCCCCAGCAGGCCGAGGAAACTGTCGGGTTCGCGGGCGAATTCGGCAAGGAAGCGGAAGCTGCCGTAGCCGATCAGGAACACGCCGGAGACGGCGCCGACCGGGCGCGGCTTGCTGGAAAACCACCACAGGATGATGAACAGCAGCAGGCCCTCGCCGGCGAACTGGTAAAGCTGCGAGGGGTGGCGCGCGATGCCGTCCGCCGCCTGCGGGAACACCATGCCCCACGGCAGATCGGTGGCGCGCCCCCACAGTTCGCCGTTGATGAAGTTGCCGAGGCGGCCGGCGGCGAGTCCCAGCGGCACCAGCGGGGCGATGAAGTCGGTGACCGCCAGCCAGCGCAGCTTATGGCGATGCGCGAACAGCGCCATCGCGATGATGACGCCGAGGAAGCCGCCGTGGAAGCTCATGCCGCCTTCCCACAGTTTGATGATGTCGAGCGGGTGGGCGAGGTACTCCATCGGCTTATAGAACAGCACGTAGCCCAGACGGCCACCGAGGATGACGCCGAGCACGCCGTAGAACAGCACGTCGTCGAGCATTTTTTGCGTCCAGCCCGACCACGGCCGGTGGGCGATGCACCAGCGCCCGAGCAGGATGACCTGGGCAAACGCCAGCAGGTACATGAGGCCGTACCAGTGGATGGCGACGGGCCCGAGCTGCAGGGCGACGGGATCGAATTGCGGATGGGTGAGCATGAGGTGTCCGGGTGGGGGCGGGGCAGGTAAAATGGCCGACTGATTATAGATTGAGTGAGCATCATGCCTGACTACCGTTCCTGGACTACCACCCGCGGCCGCAACATGGCCGGTGCCCGTGCGCTGTGGCGCGCCACCGGCATGAAGGATGGCGACTTCAGCAAGCCCATCATCGCGATCGCCAACTCGTTTACCCAGTTCGTGCCGGGCCACGTGCACCTGAAGGACATGGGCCAGCTGGTGGCGCGCGAGATCGAAGCGGCGGGCGGCGTGGCCAAGGAATTCAACACCATCGCGGTCGACGACGGCATCGCGATGGGCCACGGCGGCATGCTGTATTCGCTGCCTTCGCGCGACCTCATCGCCGACTCGGTCGAATACATGGTCAACGCGCACTGCGCCGATGCGCTGGTGTGCATTTCCAACTGTGACAAGATCACCCCGGGGATGCTCAACGCCGCGTTGCGCCTCAACATCCCGACGGTGTTCGTCTCCGGCGGGCCGATGGAAGCGGGCAAGGTGGTGTGGGACAAGCAGACCATCAAGCTCGATCTCGTCGACGCTATGGTGTCGGCGGCCGACAGCAAGGTCAGCGACGACAAGGTCGAGCAGCTCGAGCGCTCGGCGTGCCCGACCTGCGGCTCGTGCTCCGGCATGTTCACCGCCAACTCGATGAACTGCCTGACCGAGGCGCTCGGCCTCTCGCTGCCCGGCAACGGCTCGCTGCTGGCGACCCACGCCGACCGCAGGAACCTGTTCCTCGCCGCCGCGCGGCTGATCGTGAAGAACACCCGCCGCTTCTACGAGGAAGGCGACACCACCATGCTGCCGCGCGCGATCGCCAGCTTCGACGCCTTCGAGAATGCCATCGCGCTCGACATCGCGATGGGCGGTTCGACCAACACGGTGCTGCACCTCTTGGCCGCGGCGCACGAGGCCGGCGTCGACTTCACGATGGCCGACATCGACCGCATGAGCCGCCGCGTGCCGCATCTCTCCAAAGTTGCGCCGTCGATCCAGACCTACCACATGGAAGACGTGCACCGCGCCGGCGGCGTGATGGCGATCCTCGGCGAACTCGAGCGCGGGGGCCTCGTCCACCGCGACGTGCCGACCGTGCTGACGAAGACGCTGGGCGAGCAGATCGACACCTACGACATCCGCCGCACCACCAACAAGGACGTGAAGGACTACTTCCGCGCCGCGCCCGGCGGCGTGCCGACGCAGACCGCGTTCTCGCAGGACCGCCGCTTCGCCAGGCTGGATGACGACCGCGTGAACGGCTGCATCCACGACATCGAGCATGCCTACTCCAAGGACGGCGGGCTGGCCGTGCTGTACGGCAACCTCGCGCTGGATGGCTGCATCGTCAAGACCGCCGGCGTCGACGAGAGCATCTGGAAATTTTCCGGCCCGGCGCGCGTGTTCGAATCGCAGGACGCCGCGGTCGAGGCGATCCTCGGCGACAAGATCGTCGCCGGCGACGTGGTGGTGATCCGCTACGAGGGCCCGCGCGGCGGCCCCGGCATGCAGGAAATGCTCTATCCGACCTCGTATCTGAAATCCAAGGGCCTCGGCAAGGCCTGTGCGTTGATTACCGATGGCCGCTTCTCCGGCGGCACCTCGGGCCTGTCGATCGGCCACGCCTCGCCGGAAGCGGCGGAAGGCGGCACCATCGGCCTGGTCGAGGAGGGCGACACGATCGACATCGACATTCCCAAGCGCAGCATCAACGTGCGTCTCAGTGAATCCGAACTCGCGCGCCGCCGCGCCGCGATGGACGCCAAGGGCGCGCAAGCGTGGAAGCCGGTCAACCGTGTACGCGAAGTCTCGGCCGCGCTGCGCGCCTACGCCGCGATGGCGACCTCCGCCGCGTTTGGCGCGGTGCGCGACGTCAGCCAGGTCGAGCATCCGACCGCGGCGCAGGTTCACGCCGACCCGCTGGCGCGCTTTGCCATTCCCGGTCAGCTCGCCTTCCGCACCGGCGCCGGCGGCCTCACCTACGCCGACATCGACAACCATGGCGGCCGCGCGACGATCTGCCTGCAGGGCGCGCACGTGGTGAGCTACCGTCCCAAGTCGCAGCAGACGCCGGTGGTGTGGGTGTCCGACGCCGCCAAGTTCGCGCCGGGCAAATCCATCCGCGGCGGCGCGCCGGTGTGCTGGCCGTGGTTCGGCGCACATGACACGGAATCCGGCTACCCCGCGCACGGCTTCGCGCGCACCGTGCCGTGGACCGTGACCGGCAGCCGCAAGCGCAACGACGCCAAAACCGAGATCACCCTGCAGCTGGCCGAGAACGAGCAGACTCGCGCGCAGTGGCCGCACCCCAGCCGTGTCACGCTGACGGTGGTGGTCGGCGACAAGCTGAAGATGCAGCTCGCCACCACCAACACCGGCGATGCGCCAGTGAAGATCGGCGAGGCGCTACACACCTATTTCCACATCAGCGACATCGGCGGCGTGAGCGTCGCCGGCCTGGAGGGCTGCGACTATCACGACAAGGTCGACAACTTCGCGCGCAAGGCGCAGCGTGGCGATATCGCGTTCGAGGGCGAGGTCGACCGGGTCTACGTCAACACGCCGGCCGACTGCGTCATCGTCGACAAGGGCCTCAAGCGCCGCATCCGCATCGCCAAGACCGGTTCCCTGTCCACCATCGTGTGGACGCCGTGGACCGAGAAGGCCGAGAAGATGGGCGACATGGGTCGCGGCAAATCCGGCGCCGGCTGGCGCGAAATGGTCTGCGTCGAATCGGCCAACGCGATGGACAACGTCGTCACCGTGGCGCCGGGCGAGACCCATACGCTGGCAGTGACGTACAGCGTCGAACCGCTGTAATCAAAGGGTGAGCGGCATGCGCGTGATTCTGGTGGCCAATCCCAAGGGCGGCAGCGGCAAGACCACGCTGTCGACCAACCTGGCCGGCTATCTGGCTTCAACGGGAGCGCGCGTGGCGATGCTGGATCTCGACCGCCAGAAATCCGCCACCCACTGGCTGGCGATGCGCGAGATGGCGCTGCCGGACATCGAACTGCTGCGCGAGGGACAAAAGGATGACAGCGACTGGCTGGTGATCGATTCGCCCGCCGGACTGCACGGCAAGAACCTCGAGCGTGCGCTCAAGCTCGCGCACAAGGTGGTGGTGCCGATCGCACCGTCCCTGTTCGACATCCGCGCCAGCCAGGAATTTCTGGCCGCGCTGCACGCCGAAAAGGCGGTGCGCAAGGGCCATGCCTTCGTCGGCGTAGTCGGCATGCGTGTCGACCCGCGCACCCGCGCCGGCGTCACGCTGGAGCAGTACATGCTTCAGCAGGACCTGCCGGTGCTGGCGTTCCTGCGCAACACCCAGCATTACGTCAACGCCGCGTTCGAGGGTAAGAGCCTGTTCGACCTGCCGCACCATATCGCCGAGCGCGATATCGAGCAGTGGCAGGGGCTGATTGACTGGCTGGAACGTTAGACGTCCCGGCCAGCCCGCGCATCAGTGCGTGGTTGGCTTCATCAGATTGACCACCTGCGGCTTGACCACGCTCTTGGTCGACGAGCACGAGCCGTCTTCCTGCACGCCCAGTTGGCGCTCGGCTTCGGTCAAGAGGTTGATCACGTCCACGTAGAACTTGTCGTTCGCCATCAGGCGCGCAGTGCGGCCCCCCTCGTTGGTGGCGAGTACGTCGGCGCCGGCGTTGATCAGCCATTCCACCACCGGGGCGTCGCCGCCGCCGGCGGCCAGCATCAGCGGCGTGATGCCGAAGAAGATGCGATCGTCAAGCGAGGCGCCCGCCTCGTGCAGGATTTCGATGACCTCGACGTAGCCGCGCTCGGTCTCGCCGTTGTAAGCGGCCTTCGCCACAGCGGTCCAGCCCTGCGGCGACTGGGCGTTGACGTCGGCGCCGGCCGCGATCAGCACCGCGACCGCCGCGACGTGTCCGCCATGGGCCGCATGCATCAGCGCGGTCTCGCCGGCCTCGTCGGCAGCAGCATGGTCGGCGCCGGCTTCAAGCAATTTCTTGATCTGTGCGGCATCGCCCGACTGGGCGGCAGCAAGTAATTCCTGGGACATAGGGCACTCCTGCGTTTTTTCTGAATTGCGACAAGCGTACAATTGTTGACTGATTTAATCAACTATTATGCAATCATGCTCAATCGTTTAGCCGCCGAATCCAGCCCCTACCTGCTGCAGCACGCCGACAACCCGGTCGACTGGTACCCGTGGGGCGAGGAAGCGCTGGAAAAGGCGCGCCGCGAGGACAAGCCCATCCTGCTGTCGATCGGCTACTCGGCCTGCCACTGGTGCCATGTGATGGCGCACGACTGCTTCGAGGATGCCGAGGTGGCGGCGGTGATGAACCGGCTGTTCGTGAATATAAAAGTCGACCGCGAGGAACGACCCGACCTCGACCAGATCTATCAGGCCGCACATCAATTGCTGGCCCAGCGCGGTGGCGGCTGGCCGCTGACTGTCTTTTTGGTGCCCGACCAGACGCCGTTCTTCGCCGGCACCTACTTCCCCAAGACACCGCGCTATCAGCTGCCGGGTTTCATCGACCTGATGCAGAACGTCGCCCGTGCCTGGCACGAGCGGCGCGGCGAAGTGCTGGCGCAGAACCAGGCGCTGCGCGACGCGATGGCGCAACAGCAGCCGGCGGCCGGCAGCCGGGCGGCCTTGTCCGACGCGCCGCTCGTCCAGGCAGTGCGCGACATGGCGCAGGCCTTCGATCCGGTGTGGGGCGGTTTTTCGCGCGCGCCCAAGTTCCCGCGCCCGGGCGAACTCTTCTTCCTGCTGCGCGAAGCGCACCGCAGCGGCAATACGCAGGCGCGCGAGATGGCGCGGTTCACCCTGACAAAAATGGCATCAGGCGGAGTGGTCGACCAGCTGGGCGGTGGCTTCTGCCGCTATTCCGTGGATGAACAGTGGGCGATCCCGCACTTCGAGAAGATGCTCTACGACAATGGCCCGCTGCTGCAGCTCTATGCCGACGCCTGGGCGCTGACCGGCGACCCGCTGTTTGCGGACACCGCCGCGGGCATCGTCAGCTGGACGCTGCGCGAGATGCGCGCGCCGGAGGGCGGCTTCTATTCCGCGCTCGACGCCGACAGCGAGGGCCACGAAGGCAAGTTTTATGTGTGGACACCCGAAGAAGTGCGTGCGCTGCTGAGCGAGGAGGAATACGCGGTGGCGGCGCCGGTATACGGTTTCGACTTGCCGCCCAATTTCGAAAATACAAGCTGGAATCCCATTCTCGCCAAGCCGCTGAACGAAATCGCGGCCGCGCTGGGGTTGACAGAGGAGGACGCAGCGGCGCGGCTGGCGCGCGCCCGCACCAAACTCTTCGCCGCGCGTGCAAGCCGAGTGCGCCCCGGGTGCGACGACAAGCAGCTCACCAGCTGGAACGCGCTGATGATCGCCGGACTATCGCATGCCGGACGGGTAATGAATCGCCCGGACTGGGTCGCCGAGGCGCACGCAGCGCTCGATTTCCTGCACCGGCATCTGTGGCGCGAGGGCCGGCTGTTCGCCAGCTACAAGCACGACGAAGCGCGCCTCAACGCCTATCTTGACGACTACGCTTTCCTGCTCGACGCGCTTTTGGAAACGCTGCAGGCAGGCTACCGCGAACAGGACCTGACCTGGGCGCGCGAACTTGCCGACGCCTTGCTGGCGCATTTCGAGGACGCCGATGCGGGCGGCTTCTTCTTCACCAGCCACGACCACGAAGCGCTGCTTACCCGTCCCAAGCCCGGTTACGACAACGCCACCCCTTCCGGCAATGGCGTCGCCGCGTTCGCCCTGCAGCGGCTCGGGCATCTGCTGGGCGAGCCCCGCTACCTGGAGGCCAGTGCGCGCTGCCTGCATCTGTTTCATGCGCACCTGACCCAGCAGCCGATCGCCTATCCCACATTGCTTGCCGTGCTCGACGAGGCGCTGGTGCCGCCGCGCGTGATCCTGCTGCGCGGTCCGGCGGCGGCACTGCGCGAGTGGGCGGCGGCGCTGGGGCCGAAACTTGCCGCGCGCGACTGCCTGCTGGTTTTGCCCAATGGTGTCGGTTTGCCCGGGGCGCTAGCCAGGCCCGAGCCGGATCGCCCCGTTGCCTGGATCTGCAGCGGCACGGCGTGTCAGCCTCCCGTCAGCGACCTGTCGGCGTTGCTGGCGTGAATCGGTGCATCAGTATTTGCTATTAGGAACCTGCGGCGGCGCCTGCTATCAAAAAAAGAGGCTGTTTGCATGAGGAGCGATTATGAGCACACATACTGAACATCCTGTTTTCCATCCCCAGGCGGCCCGCATGGATTTGCCAGGCATCCGCAGCGTAACGATCGACCAACCGTTTCACTGGCTGCGCGAAGGGGCAAATGACCTGATCAAGGCGTGGCCGCTGAGCCTGTTCTACGGCGTTGTAATTGCCCTGCTTGGGTACGGACTGATGCAGGCTGCGGCGGACCGGCCGCACTTGGCGATGGCGCTGACCTCGGGCTTCCTGTTCGTCGCGCCGGTCCTGGCCACCGTGTTCTATTGTCTGAGCCACCGGCTGGAGCATCACCACAAGCTGCCCAAACTGTTCGTTCCCCTGCTGTCGTGGCGCGCCAATCCCGGTTCGCTGGGGCTTTTCACGGTGATGCTGCTGTTCGTGCTGATTTCGTGGGAGCGCATTTCGGCGATTCTGGTCGGGCTGTTTCTCAACGGCACGGGTATCGCCGGCCTGTCCGACCTGCTGAGCGTCAGCGCGGTGCAGCAGCACACCGACTTCGTGCTGGCCTACCTGGCATTCGGCGCCGTGCTGGCGCTGATGGTATTCAGCCTCTCGGTGGTGTCGCTGCCGATGATGCTGCATCGCAAGGTCGATTTCGCGACTGCGCTGGTGACCAGTTTCATGGCGACCAAGCTCAATTTTCCGGTGATGCTGCTGTGGGGCGTATTGATCGCTATGCTGGTGGCGGTCGGCATGGCGACCAACTTCATTGCCATGGCCGTCATTTTCCCCTGGCTGGGCCATGCCAGCTGGCATGCCTACCGTGATCTGGTCGAGCGGGAATAACAATGTGTTACCGGGGTTGGTAGCAAATAACCAGCATTCCAACTTGCGCAGGGAGGGTTTTCCCTTAATATTGCAAGCGTGCAGAAATGCCTGATTAACCGATCCCCGGAGATAGATATTGTGATGAAGAAACTGATGATGACCGCGGCTTCCGCTGCACTGCTGGCACTGTCTGGCGCAGCTTCGGCCGACCAGGCGCTGGCACAGAAGAACGCCTGCATGTCCTGCCACGGCGTCGACAAGAAAATCGTCGGTCCCGCCTTCAAGGAAGTGGCCAAGAAGTACGCAGGCGACGCAACCGCGCACGACAAGCTGGTTGCCAAGGTGAAAACCGGCGGCAAGGGCGTGTGGGGCCAGATTCCCATGCCGCCGAGCCCGCAGGTCAAGCCGGAAGATGCCAGCAAGATCATCGAGTGGGTGCTGAGCCTGAAATAATTCAGTTCTGCTCCATGAGAGTGACACAAGGCCGACGCATGCGTCGGCCTTGTGTTTTCTAGCCTCGCGGAAAGCCGGGCACGGCAGGCTTTGTGGTATAAATCCCGCGTTTCAGTTTGATTGCGGGGAAGTCCAAGATGACGGGTCACACTCTACGTTGGGCAGTAGTGGCAGTAGCGGCGCTTGTTGCAGGATGCGGCGACAAGCCGCAGCAGAATGGCGACAATCAGGTGGTGTTGATCGGCCAGGCTTCTCCGCTTACCGGCCCGCAGGCGCATCTGGGCAAGGACAACGAGAACGGCGCCCGACTGGCGCTGGACGAAATCAACGCCGCCGGCCTCACGCTGGGCGGCAAGAAAGTCGTGCTCGAACTGAAGAGCGAGGACGACGCGGCCGACCCCAAAACCGCCACCACCGTGGCGCAAAAGCTGGTGGACGAAGGCGTGGCGGGCGTCATCGGGCATCTCAATTCGGGTTCCACCATCCCGGCCTCCAAAATCTATTCGGACAACGCCATTCCGCAGATTTCACCCTCGGCCACCGCGGTGGCCTACACGGCATCCGGCTTCAAGACGGCGTATCGCGTGATGACCAACGACGCGCAGCAGGGCACCGTGCTGGGGAATTACGCCGTGACCAAACTGGGCGCGAAGAAAATCGCCATCATCGACGACCGTACTGCCTACGGGCAGGGACTGGCCGACGAAGTGGAAAAGGCGGCCAAGGCTGCGGGCGGCGAAGTGGTGGCGCGCGAATACACGTCCGACCGCTCGACCGACTTCATGGCGATCCTCACCTCGATCAAGGGCAAGGCGCCCGACCTGGTGTTCTTCGGCGGCATGGATCCGCAGGCCGCGCCCATGATCAAGCAGATGAAGCAGCTCGGCATGCAGGCGAAATTCCTCGGCGGCGACGGCGCGCAGACGCCCAAGCTGATCGAACTGGCTGGCGCCGACGCCGAGGGCGCGCTGGCCTCCAACCCGGGTCTGCCGCT
Source organism: Pseudomonadota bacterium (assembly GCA_021791095.1). Taxonomy (GTDB): domain Bacteria; phylum Pseudomonadota; class Gammaproteobacteria; order Burkholderiales; family Thiobacillaceae; genus Thiobacillus. Next base: position 5,531 of record JAJYXG010000098.1, on the reverse strand, counting down.
CGATGCGATGCCGGGCGGCAGCGCGTTCAAGGCCAAGTTCGAATCCAAGTACGGCAAGATCCAGAATTATTCCCCCTACGCCTACGACGCCATGAAGGTGCTGATCGACGCCATGAAACGCGCCGACTCCAGCGATCCCGCCAAATACCTGGCCGAGCTGCCCAAGACAGATTACCAGGGGGTGACCGGACGCATTCGTTTCGATGCCAAGGGCGACATCACCGGCGGCGCGGTCACGCTGTACCAGGTGAAGGACGGCAAGTGGCAGACCCTCGAAACCGTGCAAAGCGGCAACTAAGCTGAGCTGAATTCAACCGGGTTGGCGCACGCGCACGAGCCCGGATATTTCACAAATTAACGCGTGCCCTCGCTGGTCTTTTCTTTCGTATGGAAATTTTGCTCAGTCGGGCGTATGAATAACTACGCCGCTCCTTCACAAAATCCCCCTACAAAACAAAATACTGCGCGATCATCACGCGAATTCATGAAACATCCGGGCTAATGGACATCTTCCTGCAACAACTCATCAACGGCCTGGTGCTGGGCAGCGTGTATGCGCTGGTGGCGCTGGGCTACACCATGGTGTACGGCATCCTCGAACTCATCAATTTCGCGCATGGCGAAATCACCATGATGGGGGCGATGGTGGCACTGGCGGTGACCGGCGCACTGGCGCTGGCGGCGCCCGGCCTGCCGGGCGTGCTGGTGCTGGGGGCGGGGCTGGCGGTGGCGATTCCGGTGTGCATGGCGCTGGGCCTGCTGATCGAGCGCGTCGCCTACCGGCCGCTGCGTCACGCGCCGCGGCTGGCGCCGCTGATCACGGCGATCGGCGTGTCGATCATCCTGCAGAACGTCGCCATGCTGATCTGGGGCAAGCAGTACATCCCCTTTCCCGCGATCCTGCCGCAGGGCCGGCACGAGATTCTGGGCGCAACCATCAGCGACGTGCAGATCGCCATCCTCGTGCTGGCCGTGCTCATCATGCTGGCGCTGATCCTGGTGGTGCAGAAAACCCGGTTGGGCCGCGCCATGCGCGCCACCGCGCAATCGCGGCAGGTGGCGAGCCTGATGGGGGTGGACGTGAATCGGGTGATCGCGTCCACCTTCGTGATCGGCTCGGCGCTGGCGGCAGTGGCGGGTGTGATGGTGAGCGCCTATTACGGCCTGGCGCACTACTACATGGGTTTCCTGCTCGGGCTCAAGGCTTTCTCGGCGGCGGTGCTGGGCGGCATCGGCAACCTGGGCGGCGCGATGCTGGGCGGCCTGCTGCTGGGGCTGATCGAGTCGTTCGGCGCGGGCTACATCGGCGACCTCACCGGAGGCTTCCTCGGCAGCCATTACCAGGACGTGTTCGCGTTTTTCGTGCTGATCGCGGTGCTGGTGTTCCGCCCGTCGGGCTTGCTGGGGGCGCGCGTTGTCGAGCGTGCTTAGCTTGAACAAAACACGGCCGCGCTGGCTCGTCTTCGGACTGCTGGCGCTGGGGCTGGCACTGCTGCCGTTTTTGGTGGATGCGGGGTTGGGACGTTCCTGGGTGCGGCTGCTCGATCTGGCGCTGCTGTATGTGATGCTGGCGCTGGGGCTGAACATCGTCGTCGGCTACGCTGGCCTGCTCGATCTGGGTTACGTCGCGTTTTATGCCCTCGGGGCCTACGTCTACGCCTGGCTTGCCAGCCCGCATTTCGGCCTGCATCTGCCGCTCTGGGCGATCCTGCCGCTGGGCGCGGCGCTGGCCGGCCTGTTCGGCGTTTTGCTGGGGACGCCGACCTTGCGGCTGCGCGGCGACTACCTTGCCATCGTCACCCTCGGCTTTGGCGAGATCATCCGCATTTTCATGAACAACCTGAATGCGCCGGTCAACATCACCAACGGCCCGCAGGGCATCAACCTGATCGACCCGGTACGCCTCGGTGGCTTCAGCCTGAGCCAGCCGCATGAACTCTTCGGTTACACCTTTACCGGTGTTCACCTCACTTATTACCTGTTTCTGCTGCTGGTGCTGGCGGTGATTTTCATTTCGATGCGGCTGGAAGATTCGCGCATCGGCCGCGCCTGGGTGGCCATCCGCGAGGACGAGATCGCCGCCGCCGCCACCGGCATTAACACACGCAATCTCAAGCTGCTGGCATTCGCCATGGGCGCCACTTTCGGTGGGCTGGCGGGCGGCCTGTTCGCCAGCTTTCAGGGCTTCATCAGCCCCGAGTCGTTCAACCTGATGGAGTCGATCATGATCCTGTGCATGATCGTGCTCGGCGGCATGGGGCATATCCCCGGCGTGATTTTCGGCGCGCTGCTGCTGACGCTGCTGCCTGAGGCGCTGCGCTACACCGGCGACTGGCAGCGCAACCTGTTCGGCCAGATCTACATCGACCCGGCGGATCTGCGCATGCTGCTGTTCGGGGTGGCGCTGGTTGCGGTCATGCTGTATCGCCCCGCTGGGCTGATTCCGTCGACACGCCGCCGCCAGGAATTCGCCGACGCCAAAGGATGAGCGCACCAAAGGTAGGCAATCTCCTATCGAGCAAGCTCGATGCAGAGTTGACACCGCTGCTGACCGTTTCCGGCGTGAGCAAGGCGTTTGGCGGCCTGCAGGCACTGTCCGACATTTCGCTGCAGGTCCACGCGGGCGAAATTTTCGGACTGATCGGTCCCAACGGCGCGGGCAAGACCACCCTGTTCAACGCGCTCACCGGGCTGTATTCAATAGACCGCGGCGAGGTCCGCCTCAACGCCACCCGCCTCGACGGACAAAAGCCGCACCAAGTGCTGCAGGCGGGACTTGCGCGCACCTTCCAGAACATCCGCCTGTTCGCCGAGATGACCGCACTCGAAAACGTGCTGGTGGGGCGCCACGCGCGCACCGCCAGCGGCGTCGTCGGGGCGGTGCTGCGCCTGCCCGCCACGCGCCGCGAAGAAGCCGATTCGCGCGAGCGTGCCCATGCCCTGCTGCACCGCATGGGCCTCTCCCAGCACGCCCATCGTCTTGCCAAGAATTTGCCCTACGGCGACCAGCGTCGGCTCGAAATTGCCCGCTCCCTGGCAACCGAACCGAGCCTGCTGGCGCTCGATGAACCTGCCGCCGGGATGAACAAGGCCGAACGCGCGGCGTTGCGCGAGCTGCTGCTGCAACTGCAGGCCGACGGGCTGACCCTGCTGCTGATCGAACACGACGTGAAGCTGGTGATGGGGTTGTGTACCCGGTTGGCCGTGCTCGACTATGGCGTGAAAATTGCAGAAGGCACCCCCGATGTGGTCAGCCGCGACCCCAAGGTCATCGCGGCGTACCTGGGGGACGAGGCGCTATGAGCGCACTGCTCGAAGTCAGCCAGTTGTCGGTGGCGTATGGCGGGATCCAGGCGGTGCGCGAGCTCAGCCTGGAGGTTGCGCCGGGCGAAATGGTCTGCCTCATCGGCGCCAACGGCGCAGGCAAGACAACGACCCTCAAGGCCATCAGCGGGCTGATCGCACCGCAGGCGGGCAGCGTGCAGTTCGATGGGAAGGCGCTCACCCGGCTGCCCGCGCACGAGGTGGCGCGGCGCGGACTCGCGCTGGTGCCCGAGGGGCGCGGTGTGTTCCCGCGCATGTCGGTAGCCGAGAACCTGATGATGGGCGCCTACATCCGCAACGACCGCGCGGCGATCGCCCGCGACCTCGATCAGGTCTACGCGCTGCTGCCGCGCCTGACCGAACGCCGTACGCAACTCGCCGGCCTGTTGTCCGGCGGCGAGCAGCAGATGCTGGCGCTGGGACGCGCAATGATGGCGCGTCCGCGCCTGCTGTTGCTGGACGAGCCGAGCATGGGGCTGGCCCCGCTGATGGTGCAGGCGGTGTTCGACATCATTCGCCAGATCGCGGCGGGCGGCGTGGCGGTATTGCTGATCGAGCAGAACGCCCATCTGGCGCTGAAAACCTGCGCACGCGGCTACGTGCTGGAAAACGGCGTCGTCACACTCAGCGGACTGTCTGCCGAGCTCGCAGCCAATCCCGCCGTGCGTCAGGCCTATCTGGGCGAATGAACTACAGGCACTAGGGGTGGTTTGAGTTGAAGCGGTACAACTGGCGTTCGGTCAGCACCGCATCGAGCGGCATGTCCCACGGTTCGTGCGGCAGCGCGTCCACCCGCTGGCATTCGTAGGCGATTCCCACCAGGCGCGGCTTGCGCCACAGACGCCGGTGCTGCATGAACGCCAGCGTCGCGTCGTAGAAGCCGCCGCCCATCCCCAGCCGGTAACCTTCGCGGTCGAACCCCACCAACGGCATCAGAAGCAGGTCCAGCTGGCGCGCGCGCAGGGGGCGCGCATCCAACGGTTCGGGAATGCCGTAGCGATTCTTCGTCATGCGCGTGTTGCGGCCCACGCGCCCGAAACGCATCATCCGCCCGCGGCGCGGCAGCACCGGCAGGTAGCATTCGCGCTGCATGCAGAGGGCCTGGTTGAGCAGGGGGTGGGCATCGAATTCGCCGCCTTGCGGCAGATAAAAGCCGATGCGTTGCGCGCGCAGAAGAAGTCCGTGACGCAGGGCCAGACGCAGGGAGGCGCGTGCCGCATGACGGCGCTCGGCCGGTTTGAACGCATTGCGCGCGGCCTTGAGTTGACGCCTGAGGGTGTATTTATCCATCCAGAAAAGAAGCTCCCCGCCTGTGCCGTGACTGGCCGCGGACTCTTGAACCTGGGTCCAAGACGGCCGCGCTCAAAGACGCTTTGGGCACATGAGACGTGTCACGCGCACACCCGCATCGGAATAGACCGCAGCCTTGCACGTATGCATTGGTTCAGAGAAATTGCAACCAGCCTCGAACACCGCAGGGAGCAACACCAGTTTAGAAGAGTTTGTCCTGATCTTCCAGCACTGAATCCAGCAGGGCATTGCAATGGGTCAGCCGGCCACGCGCAGCCTCGGTCTGGCCGCCGCCGCCCTGGGTCAGCAATTCGTGCGCCAGGTTGAGTCCCGCCATGATGGCGATGCGCTCGGCGCCGATCACCTTGCTGTTGTCGCGGATTTCGCGCATTTTTTCGTCCAGATAATCGGCCGCCGCAATCAGCGCCGATTCCTCCTCGCGCGAACAGGCCACCTTGTAGGCGCGGCCCAGGATATGGATTTCGATCGAGCGCGGGCCGGCCATCAGACGTCCTCCGGCAGGGTTTCGAGCAGCGCCTGCAGCCGCGCTTTGGCGGCTTCGAGCTTGGTCGTCAAGTGTTTGGTGTCCTGCTGCGCGGTCAGCAGCTGCTGGCGCAGCGCGATGTTGTCCTGCCGCAGCGTGTGGCACAGCTCGGCCACCTGGCGGATTTTCGCTTCGAGCGTATCGAGTTCGGCGTGCATGGCGCGACTATAGGGGGCGACGTGCGGACGGTCAATCGGGCGATTAGGTGGTTATAATGCGCGCCTTCAGGTGCCGACGCGGCTTTCCGCCGCCGAGGATAAACGGGAAACAGGTGCGTGGCTGCAAGCCATCAAGCCTGTGCTGCCCCCGCAACGGTCAGCGCTAAACGGTCCATCACACCGCCACTGGGTTCGCCCGGGAAGGCGATGCACTT
>JAJYXG010000011.1:0-16621 GCA_021791095.1 Pseudomonadota bacterium | reverse complement strand
GCTGCCCGATGCGGATGGACTGGACCTCGTTTCCGACCTGCGCGACCTCGGCATCAAGGTCATCATGCTCACCATTGCCGACTCCGACGAGGAAATCTCCGAAGCCATCTCGTCCGGCGTCGACGGCTACGTCATCAAATCCAGCGACCCCGACCAGGTGCTCGCTGCCATTCGCAGCGTGTGCGACGGCCAGAGCAGCTTCCCGCTCAACATCATGCAGAAGATGGCGCGCGGCGAACTCAACAACAGCGCACTGTCGGCGCTGACCGCGCGCGAAATGGAAATTGTCGACCACGTGAAGGAAGGGCTGTCGAACAAGGCCATCGCCTACAAGATGACCCTGTCGGAAAACACCGTGCGCAACCACCTGCGCAACATCATGGAAAAGCTGGGCTTGCGCAACCGCGTCCAGGTCGCCACCCTGGCACTGAAGGAAGACCACAGGCGGCATTGAGCCGCTTTCAACTCAAGGCAGCGCCACCCTTCGGCGGCTCACAACGTAAGCCGCCGAGGAATGTCGCCAATCAAACTATCGCTTGATGTACTGCCAGCCCTGCTTTTGGCGGTTCACGATATGGACGGCCCCGAATGGCACGACCGTCACGCCGGAAGCCAAGTCGCTATCTACTACGTGTTCAGATTTGAGGGGGTGGCCACAGGCAATAACGGGGTGCCTTCGTCCAGAACTTTCTGGATGAGCGGTGCTTCATCGCTGAAAGTCGTCAGCAGCTTCACGTTGGCACCATAGACCCCAACGTCGAACTTTGCCTTGGGCAGAACTGCGCGGCTCTGTCGCCAGTCGCCTGAACCACCACCCCCTCGGACGTTGGCAGTTCAACTGCCGACATCATAGCGATTAGACCAAAAATCAGCAGCAGTGCGAGTACGGCTCTTTTCGTCACATCTTTCCCTTAGTTCAGGTTTCTTATGCCGCCACGAAGCTCTGTGGCAGTAGTTTGCGATCACCCATCCATTTATGTTGCGAAAGGATGCTCGGGGGGAGTCCCGGACGGTTGGTGGCTCACCTGTCAGGCTCAGCGCGGGCCAAGAATCTTGGTCAGCATCTCACCCGATGGGGCGCCTTGCATCTTTTGCAGATTGCCGCTGGCGTCCTTGTAGAAGATGGTTGGGGTGGCCGTGGAGCCGAGTTGCTGCATCAGTTTCTGGTTGGCGTCGAGCTGCGCACGGATTTTTTCAGGTATCTGGCCGAGTGGTTTGGCACCGCCCTGGGCATGCTGTTGTTCGTGCTGGTTCAGGGCCGCTTGTGGATCCTTTGCCGCGAGGATGGATGCCGCTTTGCCCGGGCTGGTGGGTCCGAGGATGGCGACCATGACGTGGCGCAACTGCACTTTGCCGGACGTGACCCAGGGCCGGGCGTCATTCCAGAACTTGTTGCAGTAAGGACAGTTGGGGTCGGTGAAAGTGTAGATGACGCGCGGCGCATTGTTTTTGCCATCGCCAATCCAGGTGCTTTGCTCAAGCTGCTTCCAGGCCCGGTCGGTCATCGGTTTGCTGACCAGCTTTTCCAGCGATTTCTGGCTCAGGTTGTTGCCTTTCGCGTCGATCATGGAGCCGACGATCGCCTGCTTGCCGTCGGCAGTCAGGTAGATGGCCAGCGGCTGCATCTCGATCACGCCGGCATAGCCGGTCAGCCCGCCGGGCGCCTTGAACGTGCCGATCACCTCAACCCCCTGGGTTTCGAGCGCCTTGATCGGCGCAGGCCAGTCTTTGGCCTGGGCATTCAGGGTCAGGGTGCCGAGCGCGGCCAGGCAGGCGGCAAACAGGATGGAGGGTTTTTTAATCATGGTATTTCGTTCCTTTACGTTGAAGTGAGAAATCAGTGCGCGCGCAACGGGTTTAACTTGCTCGCCAGCGACGCAGCCGATAGCGCACCCAGGTGGGTAGCGACCAGCCGTCCGCTGGCGTCGTAGAACAGGGTGAGGGGCAAGGTGCCCGAGCCGGCGACGAAACCGAGTCTGGTGTCGTGATCAAGGAGGACATTCGCCAGATCAAGCCGGCTGGCGGACAGGTAACGCTGGACGGTCGCCGCGTTTTCGCCCTGATTGGCAAAGACGAAGCTGATCCCGGTTTCGCGTTGCTGCGCGGCGGCGAGCACCGGCATTTCGCGTCGGCAGGGTGGGCACCAGCTTGCCCACAGATTGACGACCATGGGTTTGCCGTCGGCCAGCGCAGCGAGGTTGGTCGATTCGCCGGACAGCAGCGTCACCTGCATTTCAGACAGCGCCGGCTTATCCATCAGGCGCAGACCGCCCAGTACCCCCTGCCATGCCAGCACCCATAACGCCAGCGCCAGGAGGGTCCGTTTGCGTGCCGACAGTCCACGCCAGCCGTGCCGGATCGCGCCCGACATCGCCGCAATGAATGCCTGGGGATTTTTGCTCATCGCGTCTCAATCTTTGCCCGACGCACCGGCGGACGCGCGCAAGGGGCTCAATTTGCTCGCCAGCGAAGCCGCCGACAGTTCCCCCAGGTGGATATCGACCAGCCGTCCGCTGGCGTCGTAGAACAGGGTGGTGGGCAAGGCGCCCGAGCCGACTTCGCGACCGAGAGCGGCGCCGGGATCGAGCAGCACGTTGGCGAGATCGAGCCGACCCGCGCTGAGGTAACGTTGCGCCGTCGTCGCGTCTTCGCCCTGGTTGACGAACACGAAGTTCACCCCGGTTTCGCGTTGTTGCGCGACAGCGAGCACCGGCATTTCGCGCCGGCACGGCGGGCACCAGCTTGCCCACAGATTGACGACCATGGGTTTGCCGTCGGCCAGCGCTGCAAGCTTGACCGGGTCGCCGGCAAGCGACGTCAACGAAAGCGCCGGCAGCGCCGGCGGTTCCGTCATGCGCAACGCACCGAACAGCGCGCCCCACACCAGCGCCCCTGCCGCCAGCCCCGCACCCAGCGGTTTGCGCAGGGTGGCCCGGCGCCAGCCGCGCCAGGCCGCGACCAGCAGCGCCGCCGCGATTCCGGGCCAAATCATGAAACCGCCGTCGCGGATATCGAGCATCGACCACGGCGCGTTGCGGTACGTGTCAAACCAGAAAGCGACAAAGGTGAGGCGCGCCACCAGCACCCCGGCGAGCAGCATGTCGCTCAGGGTATTGACGATGCCCGCCTGGTGGCGGCGCCCGACCAGATGCCCCACGCCCGCCGCGACCAGCCCGGCGGCCAGCAACAGCAGTACGCTGATGGGCAGCGCCAGGGGACCAATATTCACTGACAGCATGTTCAGCCTTTCCTTGCCTGTGCCAGGCGGGCGAGAAATGCGTCCGCACCGAGTGCGCCGATGATGCGCTCGACGCGACGTTCCTTGCCGTCCGGGCCAATCAGCAGCAGCGTCGGCGGGCCGAGGATCTGGTGCGCGCGCATCAAGGCCTGGTCGTCTGCATCGTTGGCGGTGACATCCGGACGCAGCAACTGCACGTCGGCCAAGGCCTGCTGCACGCGCGGGTCGGCAAATACTTCGTGCTCGATCGCCTTGCACGACACGCACCAGTCGGCGTAGAAATCCACCAGCGTCCACTGACCGCGCTGACCGGCTTCGGCGACACGGGCGGCGAGCGCCTGCCCGGTCTTGACCGGGACGAAGCGGGCCATGAAATCATTCGCGACAGTGGTCTGCGCGGGCGCAGCGGAGGTCGTCACAAAGGCCAGCGGCTGCAGTGGATCGCGTGCCCCGCCGGCCGCGCCGAGCACCATCGCCCCACCCCACAGGCCAAGCAGCAGCGCGAGATAGCGCGACACCAGGCGGCCTTTTGGACAGCCGAGCTGTTGAACCAGCATCAACAGGCTGAGGGCGATGGCCAGCAACCAGGCGCCCCACAAGCCCAGCGCCAGCGCAGCCGGCAACACCCGCGACACGAACACAATCGCGGTGCCGAGCAGAATAAAACCGAACAGCACCTTGACCCGGTTCATCCAGTCGCCGGGACGCGGCAACAGGCGGGCGCCGAGCGTTCCCACCAGCACCAGTGGCGCGCCCATGCCCAGTCCCATGGCAAACAGGGCTAGGCCGCCGGTCAGCACATTGCCGGTATTGCCGATATAGAGCAGCGCACCCGCCAGCGGCGCGGTCATGCAGGGCCCCACCAGCAGCGCCGACAGCACGCCCATGGTCGCGGCCCCGCCGACCGTGCCGCCGCGCTGGCCCTGGCTGGCGTGGTTCAAGCGGTTGCGCAGTGCCGCCGGCAACTGCAATTCGTAAAATCCGAACATGGCCAGCGCCAGCGCGACGAACATCAGGCCGAACGTGCCGAGCACCCAGGGGTTTTGCAGTGTCGCCTGCAGATTGGCGCCGGCCAGCGCCGCCGCTGCGCCCACCCCGGCATAGGTCAGCGCCATCGGCAGCACGAAAGCCAGCGAAAGAATAAAACCGCGTCGGGGGCTGGCCCCGCTGCCCGCGATCAGGCTGGAAAGAATCGGCAGCATCGGCAGCACGCAGGGGGTGAAGGTCATCAGCAAGCCCAGGCCGAAGAACACCGCCAGCATCCAGCCCAGATTGGTGCGCGACAAGCGGTCGGCCAGATCCTGGTCGGTGCCGAGTACGCCGCCGAGAGCCAGCTTTGCATCGCCTGCGGACGCGCCCGATGCAGCGTCGGGCGTGGCGGCGACATCGGCCAGCGTCACGCGAAGGGTTTGCGGCGGGTAGCATATTCCCGCGTCGGCGCAGCCCTGCCAGCTGACGTTCAGCGTCCGGGCAGCGGGCGCCGTGGCCCGGACCACCAACTGATCATGATAGACCTCGGATGCGCCAAAGAACTCATCGTTCTTGATGGTGCCGGCAGGCATCGTGACCTGTTGCACGCTGCCTGCCGGGTCGCCCTCGACCTTCACCTGCTTGCGATACAGGTAGTAGCCTTCGCTGATCTTCCAGTTCAGCCGCACCTGACCGTCACCGTCCTGGCTGACGCTGAGACGAAACGCCTGCTCCACCGGCAGAAAATCTTGCTGGGCATGCGCCGGCGATGTCCACAACAGGGCGAGCACCACCACCGACCAGAACGAACGCAGCATGAGCGCCTCCAAATCAACGTGAGCGCGCATCTTTGCGAGGCTTGATTAAGGCTGCATTAACGATGCTATTCTCGACGCACGATAGGGTGCCGAGCACGAAAGAGGAAAGTATGCGGATATTGCTGGTTGAAGACGACGACCTGATTGCCCGCGGCATTCAGGCCGGCCTGCACGCGCGCGGCCTGATGGTGGACGGGGTGAGAACCGCGGCGCAGGCCGAGGCCATGCTATCGGCCGTGCATTACCAAGTGGTGATTCTCGATCTCGGTCTGCCCGACGAGGATGGCATGAGTCTGCTGCAGCGCTGGCGCGCGGACGGCATGGCCCTGCCGATGCTGGTGCTGACCGCGCGCGACGCGGTGGAAGACCGCGTCGCCGGACTGCGCGCCGGGGCGGACGACTATCTGCTCAAGCCTTTCGATCTCGACGAACTGGTCGCGCGTTTGCATGCGCTGCTGCGCCGCGCCGCCGGGCGCAGCGTGGCTACCATCGAGCAGGGCGCGTTGCGCCTCGACCCGGAGCGCGGCGAAGTTTCCCTGAATGGCCGCCCGGTGGTGTTGTCGCGGCGCGAACTGGCGTTGCTGGCCGCGTTGCTGCATGCGCGCGGACGCATCCTCAGCGTCGACCAGCTCAAGGACAGCCTGTACGGTTTCAGCGAGGAGATCGAGAGCAATGCCCTCAATGTGCATATCCATCATCTGCGGCGCAAGCTCGGCGCCGACCTGATCGAAACAGTGCGCGGTGTCGGCTACCGCTTCAATATGGTGAACGCATGAGCCTGCGATTACGCTTGCTGCTGATGATCGGCATATCGCTGAGTCTGCTGTGGGGCGGGGTCGCAGTCTGGATGCTGCGCGATCTGGACGATGAAATGCGCCGCACGCTGGATCAACGTCTCGCGATGTCAGCGCGCATGGTGGCCGGGCTGATCTCGCAGAACCCTGCCGCGTGGGACACGCGTAGAGGGACAGCAGGCGTCTCCACGCTGACCGTGCCGGCGACGGCAAAAGGACTCGCGTGCCAGGTCAGCTCACTGCGCGGCGAGGTGTTCGCGCGCACCCCGGGGGCTGCGTCCGCCGCCATCGCAAGCACAACGCCCGGTTTTGCCGAGCGCGAAATCGACGGCGAACACTGGCGCAGCTACACCGTTGAGGCGCACGGTTTGCGCATCACCACGGCGGATCGCCTGGCCGAGCGCAACACGCTGTTGCGCGACGTGATGGCGGCCGCGATCGTGCCGTTCGTGGTCGCCCTGATCGGCAGCCTGATGATGCTGTGGATCGGGGTCAGAAGCGGTCTGGTGCCACTGGAACGCCTGCGCCAGGCGCTCGCCCGCCGCGCGCCGGATGCGCTGACGCCGATCCCCGATGCGCCGATGCCGCGCGAGTTGCAGCCGCTGGTCGAAACACTCAACCAGTTGCTGGAGCGGATGCGCGTGGCCATCAGCCGCGAACGCCGCTTTACCAGCGATGCCGCGCATGAATTGCGCACGCCGCTCACCGCGCTCAAAACCCACTTGCAAGTGGCCCGCATCACCCACGGCCAGGACGCCGAGACAGCACTGGATTACGCGGAAGAAGGCGCGTCGCGCCTGCAGCACACCTTGCAGCAACTGCTGACGCTGGCGCAGGTGGAAGGACCCTTTTCCTGGGACGAGGCGCAGCGCACGTATACCGACGAAGTCGCCTGTCTGGCAATGCGCGATGCGGCGCCCGATGCGCCCGAGCGCGTCGTGCTCGAAAGTGACGAACCCTCAGTCGAACTGGCGCTGCCGCAGGCGCTGGCCGTCACTGCTCTGCGCAACCTGCTCGACAACGCGCTGCGTCACGCTCCGGCACAACACAGCGTCAAACTGAAAATTCAATCCGCGCACGATACCGTCTGTTTCCGCGTGTGCGACAGCGGACCGGGGCTCACCACTGATGAACTGACCCGGGTCACGCAACGTTTCTGGCGGCGCGACGCGGGCCGGGGCAGCGGGCTGGGGCTTGCTATCGTTGTTGCCGTTACCGAGCGCTGCGGGGGATCGCTCGCTCTGGCACAGCGCCCCACGGGCGGATTGGAGGCGAGTTTGACGTTGCCGAGAGCGAAACGTGAATCGCCCCCGGTTTCCTAGACACAGTTGCATATCAACCTTATGAGTCTGCATCGAAAACCAGGCGCTTCCGACAACTGCCTGAATGACCGCTATTGGCTGAGGCTGTATTCAATAAAATTTGGAGAAAAACGCCAGCTCAACTTTATTTGTCTCAGTCCAAGTTTTGTTTGTCACTTACCACCGCGCTTTCTTGTGCCGCCGGTTTACTCCACGGTGACGGATTTCGCCAGGTTGCGAGGCTTGTCGACGTCGGTGCCCTTTTGCAGGGCAGCATGATAGGACAGCATCTGCAGCGTCACGGTATGCAGGATCGGTGACAGCGCGCCATTGCTGCCGCCTGGCAGTCTGATCACGTGGACGAACGCCGATTCCTCGATGTGCACGTCGCCGTCGGCAAACACATACAGCTCGCCGCCGCGTGCACGCACTTCCTGCATGTTCGATTTCAGCTTTTCGATCAGCTGGTCGTTGGGCGCGATGGTGATCACCGGCATGTCCTCGTCGACCAGCGCCAGCGGACCGTGCTTGAGCTCGCCGGCGGGATAGGCTTCTGCGTGGATGTAGGAGATTTCCTTCAGCTTCAGCGCACCTTCGAGGGCGATCGGGTAATGCACGCCGCGTCCCAGGAACAGCGCATGGCTCTTGTTGGCGAAGCGTTGCGACCAGGCTTCGACCTGCGGCTCCAGCGCCAGCACCTGCTGTGTCCTGTTCGGCAGGCTGCGCAGTTCGGTCAGGTACGCGGATTCCTGTTGCGCGGTAAGCCGCCCGCGCAGCTTGGCCAGCACCAAGGTCAGCAGGAACAGACCGGCAAGCTGCGTGGTGAAGGCCTTGGTCGAAGCGACGCCGATTTCCGGCCCGGCGCGGGTCAGGAACTTGAGGCGTGAGGCACGCGTGAGCGCCGACTCCGGCACGTTGCAGATGGTCAGCGTCTTGTCCTGGCCCAAAGCCTTGGCATGGTTCAGCGCGGCCAAGGTGTCGGCGGTTTCGCCTGACTGCGAAATGGTGACGATGAGCGCATCGGGGTTGGGCACCGAGGTGCGGTAGCGGTATTCGCTGGCGATCTCGGCATACGCCGGAATGCCCGCGATTTCCTCCAGCCAGTACGTGGCCACTTTCGCTGCATGGTAACTGGTGCCGCAGGCGAGGAAGGTCACCGCGTTCACCTTGCTCAACACGTCCAGGGCGTCGAAGCCGAACCACTCCGGCTGCACGCGATCCTGCGCCACTGCGACCAGCAACGTGTCGGTGAGCGCGCGCGGCTGTTCGTGGATTTCCTTCTGCATGAAGTGGCGGTAGTTGCCGAGCTCGGCCATGTCGGACGACAGTTCGGACACGTGCACGCTGCGGTCGACCTGCTTGCCCGCCGCGTCGTACACCGTCACCGCCAGCAGGCCGATGTCGGCGACATCGCCCTCTTCCAGATACATCACGCGCTGCGTCACCGGCAGCAGCGCCGAGACGTCGGAGGCGATGAAGTTTTCCTCGATACCGAGGCCGATCAGCAGCGGGCTGCCCTTGCGGGCGCACACGAGTTGATTGGGGGCCTCTTCGCTCACCACGCCGATCGCGTAGGCGCCTTCGAGTTCAGCCACCGCCGCGCGGGTGGCGGCGAGCAGGTCCTTGCTCTGGCGGTAATGCAGCGCGATCAGGTGGGCGATGACCTCGGTGTCGGTTTCCGAGGTGAAAGCAAACCCGGCCGCCTTGAGCCGGGCGCGCAGGGTTTCATGGTTCTCGATGATGCCGTTGTGCACCACTGCGAGACTGCCGCTTACGTGCGGATGCGCATTGGCCTCCGACGGTGCGCCGTGGGTGGCCCAGCGGGTGTGCGCGATGCCCAGGTTGCCGTGCACCTGCTGCGCCGCGCAATCTGCCGCCAGGGATGCGACGCGGCCCACGCTGCGTACCCGCTTCAGGCCGCCGTCGATGGTCACCAGCCCGGCCGAGTCGTAGCCGCGATATTCCAGCCGGCGCAGGCCTTCGAGCAGGATGGGAACGACGTTACGTTGCGCAACCGCGCCGACTATGCCGCACATGATTAGCTTTCCTTTTTCTGTTTTACCGGCCGTGTCCAGCCGCTGATCGTGAGTTGCTTTGCCCGTGACAGGGTGAGTTCTCCGGCCGGCGCATCTTTCGTCAGCGTGGTGCCGGCGCCCAGCGTCGCGCCACGGCCGACGGTGATCGGCGCCACCAGTTGGGTGTCGGAGCCGACAAAGACCTCGTCCTCGATCACCGTGCGGTGCTTGTTGGCGCCGTCGTAATTGCAGGTGATGGTGCCGGCACCGATGTTGACCTTTTTGCCCATGGTGGTGTCGCCCACGTAGGACAGGTGATTGATCTTGGAACCGTCGTCGATCTGGCTGTTTTTGATCTCGACGAAGTTGCCCACGTGAACATCGCGCGCAAGCCGGGTGCCTGGGCGGATGCGTGAAAACGGTCCCAGCCGGTTGGCTTCGCCGATCTCCGCGTCATCGATCAGGGTGAAGGCGTCGATCCGCGTGCCGGCGGCAACTTTCACGTTGCGCAGTACGCAGTTGGCGCCCACTAGCACGCCATCGCCCAATTCAACATGGCCTTCGAATACGCAATTGACGTCGATGATGACATCGCGGCCGCAGGTCAGCGTGCCGCGCACGTCGAGCCGCGCCGGGTCGGCCAGCGTGACGCCATCCTCGAGAAGTGCCTGTGCGATTTCGTTTTGGTGGATGCGTTCGAGTTCGGCCAACTGCACCTTGCTGTTCACGCCCAACACTTCCCATTCATAGGCGGGCTGGTGAGTGTCCACTTCCACGCCATCGCGCACCGCCATCGCGATGATGTCGGTGAGATAGTATTCGCCCTGCGCATTGTCATTCTTCAGTTCACTAATCCAGCGCTTGAGCTGGCGGCTCGCTACCGCGAGGATGCCGGTGTTCACTTCCTGGATCGCGCGCTCGGCCGGGGTAGCATCCTTGTGTTCGACGATGCGCGTGACTTTGCCATTCTCGCGCACAATGCGGCCATAGCCATCCGGATGCGCCAGATTCACCGTCAGGAGCCCCAGCTTTCCGGCCCGGGCGGCCTCCACCAGCGGCTGCAGCGTAGCGATGCGGGTCAGCGGCACGTCGCCGTACAGTACCAGCGTCACGCTGTCGTCTGAAAGACGCGGCAGCGCCTGCTTGACCGCATGGCCCGTGCCGTGCTGTTCAGCCTGAAGCACAAACGTCAGCTTGTCGTCAGCCATCGCCTGCGGCACGGCCTCGCCGCCAAAGCCGTACACCACGCAGGTCTGCACCGCGCCAAGCGCATGCGCCGAGTCGATCACATGACCGAGCAGGGATTTCCCCGCCAGCTTGTGCAACACCTTGGGCAAGTCGGAGCGCATGCGCGTGCCTTTGCCCGCTGCGAGAATCAGGATTTCAAGCATGGAATGAATTCGTGTCTGTCTGAATGGTGAACCGCATCAGCAAATAAATGAGCAAAACGCGCACCAAGTATAAGGCCTGTATGTGACTGCCCATGTGAAAATGGCGGCCCCTGTTTGCGCAATCTGGCTGCGCACGACCCTGATTTTGCCTGCCAACTGAAAGGTGGGCGCACGGCTTTCGGCAGCCCGCAGCCCGCACGAACCGCCTCCATGACTCGCCAAGCCCTTCGTTTCGGCGGCCGCAACACAAAAATACGGGGACCGAAGTCCCCGTGACAGGCCAAAATTGAAATGCTTCTACTCTAGCGGTACCAGTTCGACGCGACGATTCTTGAAACGGCCTTCATCCGTAGCGTTGTCGGCAACCGGCTGCGATTCTCCATATCCCTTTGCTGTCAGGCGGTCTGCCGCAATACCCTTGCTGATCAGATAGTTGCGGACAGCCTCCGCACGCCGCTGGGACAGGTTCACGTTGTATTCGTCGCTGCCGCGGCTATCGGTGTGGCCAGCAACTTCCACCTTCACGTCGCTCCGCTCTTTCAAGGCAGCAACATCAGCGTCGAGAGCACCAAACGCATCCGGTCGTAGCGCAGCCCGATCAAAATCAAAATTCACCCCTTGAAGTTCCAGTTTTTTGGGTTCAGGCGCAGCGGCTGGAAGCGGGCAGCCATCCGCCGTCTTGGCATACACGGTCGGGCACTTGTCGTCGCCATCCACGATGCCGTCGCCGTCGCTGTCCAGTTCGCAGCCGTCGGCATTCACCTTGCGGCCCGCGGGCGTAATGGGACACTTGTCGGCGCCATCGACCACTCCGTCGCCGTCGCTGTCGAGCTCGCAGCCGTCTGCGTTCACCTTGCGGCCGGCTGGCGTACCGGGGCATTTGTCCTTGCTATCGACCACCCCGTCGCCGTCGCTATCAACAGGCGGGGGTTCTTTGCATGGGGTCCCGAGCAGCCCCTGGCCCGGACAACCGATGGTTTTGTACAACTCATACCCGGTGGTTTTGCCTGTCGGACTGGCCGCATTGGACGGATCATAGAATCCTTCTTGCGCATGGGCCGTTGTTACGCCCACAAAAAGCAGGGTTGCCCCCCAGACTGAAAAGACAAAGGGATTTGCACGCATGATTTGTCTCCTGTGACGTGAAAAACTCATCTCTAAAAATTCTCGATTTTGCCTGCGCGGGATGCTGCGCGTTTTGTTATGCCCTTGAGGGCCGAAAATGATGCTCAGCGTCAAAAAGGGGCGAGATCAAACCACTTTGTTCATTTAATTTAGCTTAGACAATTAAATACTGTTGCAAACGTCGGAACCCTTATTTTCACAATCAAACGTTTAAGCCCATGAAAAAAGGCAACCCGAAGGTTGCCTTTTTTCAATCTGCATCCGCAGCCGCCGGAATCAGGTGAGCTTGCGCAGCTTCTTGATTGCTGCCAACTGGGCCACGGCTTGAGCCAGTTCGGCCTGTGCCTGGGCATAGTCGATGCTGGCCGCCTTGTCCTTCATCGCTTCCTCGGCGGCGCGCATGGCTTCGAGGGCCTTGGCTTCGTCGAGGTCGGCGCCGCGAATCGCGGAGTCGGACAGGATGGTGACGACGTTCGGTTGCACTTCGAGAATGCCGCCCGAGACATAGATCAGCTCTTCTTCAGCCTGGTTCGGCACCTTGATGCGCACCGAGCCGGGCTTCAGCGTGGTCAACAGCGGCGTGTGACGCGGGTAGATGCCGAGTTCGCCGCGCTGGCCGGGGGCGATCACCACTTCGGCGGTGCCGGAGTAGAGTGATTTTTCAGCGCTGACGATGTCGACGTGGATAGTCATGGCCATATTGGTTTCCTGGTGAGGCGTCAGGGGCGAGGCGGAAACCGCCCAGCCGCTGACACTTTACGCCTTACTGAATGGTCTTCGCTTTTTCGACCGCTTCTTCGATCGGGCCAACCATGTAGAAGGCCTGTTCCGGCAGGTGGTCGTACTCGCCTTCGACGATCGCCTTGAAGCCGGCGATGGTCTCTTTCAGCGTGACGTACTTGCCCGGCGCGCCGGTGAACACTTCGGCGACGAAGAACGGCTGCGACAGGAAGCGCTGGATCTTGCGCGCACGGGCCACCGCCAGTTTGTCTTCGGGCGACAGCTCGTCCATGCCCAGAATCGCGATGATGTCGCGCAGTTCCTTGTACTTCTGCAGCGTGCCCTGAACGGCGCGGGCGACGTTGTAGTGCTCTTCGCCGACAACCTGCGGATCCAGAATCCGCGAGGTCGAATCGAGCGGATCCACCGCGGGGTAGATGCCCAGTTCGGCGATCTGACGCGACAGCACCAGGGTGGCGTCGAGGTGGGCGAAGGTGGTCGCGGGCGACGGGTCGGTCAAGTCGTCCGCCGGCACGTACACGGCCTGGAACGAGGTGATCGAGCCGGTGCGGGTCGAGGTAATGCGCTCCTGCAGGCGGCCCATTTCGTCGGCCAGCGTCGGCTGGTAGCCCACGGCGGACGGCATCCGGCCCAGCAGCGCGGACACTTCGGTACCGGCCAGGGTGTAGCGGTAGATGTTGTCGACGAACAGCAGCACGTCGCGGCCTTCGTCACGGAAGTATTCGGCCATGGTCAGGCCGGTCAGCGCGACGCGCAGACGGTTGCCGGGCGGCTCGTTCATCTGGCCGTAGACCAGCGCGACCTTGTCCAGCACGCCGCCTTCCTTCATCTCGTGATAGAAGTCGTTGCCTTCGCGGGTCCGCTCACCGACGCCGGCGAACACCGAGAAGCCCGAGTGGGCCACGGCGATGTTGCGGATCAGTTCCATCAGGGTCACGGTCTTGCCCACGCCGGCGCCGCCGAACAGGCCGACCTTGCCGCCCTTGGCGATCGGCATGATCAGGTCGATGACCTTGATGCCGGTTTCGAGAATCTCGACCGTCGCGGCCTGGTCGGCATATGCCGGCGGCTTGCGGTGGATGGGCATGTGGGTGTCGGTGTTCACCGGACCCGCCTCATCGATCGGCGTGCCCAGCACGTTCATGATGCGGCCCAGGGTCGCCTGACCGACCGGCACCATGATCGGGTTGCCGGTGGACAGCACTTCCATACCGCGGCGCAGGCCGTCAGTGGAGCCCATCGCAATCGCGCGAACGACGCCGTCGCCCAGCTGCTGCTGGACTTCCATCGTCAGTTCCGGCGTCTGCATTTTCAGCGCTTCGAAGACCTTCGGCATGGCGTCACGCGAAAATTCCACGTCCACCACGGCACCGATGATCTGAACAATTTTTCCGTTGCTCATGTTGATTTCCTAAAAAATTAAATTCTGTAAGCGCTCAGACTGCAGCGGCGCCCGCGACGATCTCGGACAGTTCCTTCGTGATCGCGGCCTGACGGGTCTTGTTGTACACCAGCTTCAGTTCGCCGATCACGTCCTTGGCGTTGTCGGATGCGGCTTTCATCGCCACCATCCGCGCCGACTGTTCGCTCGCGATATTCTCGGCCACGCCCTGGTACACCAGCGATTCGATGTAACGCATCAGCATGCCGTCGACCACCGGCTTGGCATCGGGCTCGTAGATGTAGTCCCAGTGCGTTTTCAGGCTGGCTTCCTCGGCGTCTTCCATTTGTGCCAGCGGCAGCAGCTGGGTCAGCGTCGGCTCCTGCTTCATCGTGTTGACGAAGCGGTTGTAGACGATGTAGAGGGCGTCGATCCGGCCCTCCAGATACGCGTCCAGCATGATCTTGACCGGGCCGATCAGCTTGTCCATGTGCGGCGTGTCGCCGATGCCGGTCAGCTGGGACACCACGTTGGCGCCGAGGCGCTGCATGAAACCCAGCCCCTTGTTGCCGATCGCGGTGACGTCGATGCCGACGCCGGCGGCTTCCCACTGCTTCATCTGGTTCACCACCACGCGGAAGGCGTTGGTGTTGAGACCGCCGCACAGGCCCTTGTCAGAGGTGATGACGATGAGGCCGACGCGCTTGACGTTGTCACGCGCGATCACGAACGGATGCTTGTACTCCGGGTGGGCGTAGGCCAGGTGCGTCGCCACGCGGGCGATTTTCTCGGCGTACGGGCGCGCGGCCTTCATGCGGTCCTGCGCCTTGCGCATCTTGGACGCCGCGACCATTTCCATGGCCTTGGTGATCTTGCGCGTGTTCTCCACGCTCTTGATCTTGGTCCGAATTTCTTTTCCGGCTGCCATTGTTTCTCCTTAAACCAGCGGCTCCTAATCAGCGCGGTCTATTCAATAGACGCCGGTTTTCTTGAACTCATCCACCGCGGCGGTGAGCGCCTTTTCGGTGGCGTCATCCAGGTTGCCGCTGGTTTCGACGGTGTCCAAGATGCCGGCATACTTGGATTTCACGAACGCGATCAGCGCGGATTCAAACGGCAGAATCTTGTTGACTTCGACATCGTCCATGTAGCCCTTGTTGACGGCGAACAGGGACAGTGCCATCTGCGAAACCGACATCGGCGAGTATTGCGCCTGTTTCATCAGTTCGGTGACGCGGCGGCCACGCTCAAGCTGCTTGCGGGTGGCTTCGTCGAGGTCGGACGCGAACTGGGCGAAGGCTGCGAGTTCGCGGTACTGCGCCAGTGCCAGACGGATACCGCCGCCGAGCTTCTTGATGACCTTAGTCTGCGCGGCGCCACCGACGCGGGACACCGACAGACCGGCGTTGATCGCGGGACGGATACCGGCGTTGAACAAGTCGGTTTCCAGAAAGATCTGGCCGTCGGTAATCGAAATCACGTTGGTCGGCACGAAAGCGGACACGTCACCGGCCTGCGTTTCGATGATCGGCAGCGCGGTCAGCGAACCGGTCTTGCCCTTGACGGCGCCGTTGGTGATCTTCTCGACGTAATCGGCGTTGACGCGTGCGGCACGCTCAAGCAGACGCGAGTGCAGATAGAACACGTCGCCCGGGTAGGCTTCGCGGCCCGGCGGACGGCGCAGCAGCAGCGACACCTGACGGTAGGCCCAGGCCTGCTTGGTCAGATCGTCGTACACGATCAGCGCGTCTTCACCGATGTCGCGGAAGTATTCGCCCATAGTGCAGCCGGAATACGGTGCGATGTACTGCATGGCAGCGGCATCGGACGCGGTCGCGGCGACGACGATGGTGTGGTCCATCGCGCCGTGCTCTTCCAGCTTGCGCACCACGTTGGCCACCGACGAGGCCTTCTGGCCGATGGCGACGTAGATGCACTTCACGCCGGTGCCCTTCTGGTTGATGATGGCGTCGATCGCGACCGCGGTCTTGCCGGTCTGGCGGTCGCCGATGATCAGCTCGCGCTGGCCGCGGCCGACCGGCACCATGGCGTCGATCGACTTGAGGCCGGTCTGCACCGGCTGGTCGACCGATTTGCGTTCGATCACGCCCGGAGCGATGCGCTCGATCGGCATGGTGGTGTCGGCAGCGATGGGGCCCTTGCCGTCGATCGGCTGGCCCAGCGAGTTCACCACGCGGCCGAGCAGGCCGCGGCCGACCGGCACTTCCAGGATGCGGCCGGTGCACTTGGCGACGTCGCCTTCCGTGATGTGCTCGTAGTCGCCAAGGATCACCGCGCCGACGGAGTCGCGCTCGAGGTTGAGCGCCACGCCGAAGGTGTTGCCCGGCATCTCGATCATTTCACCCGACATCACGTCGGACAAACCATGAATGCGGACGATGCCGTCAGTGACGGAGACGATCGTGCCCTGGGTGCGCAGTTCGCTCGATGCACCGAAGTTTTCGATCTTGGCTTTAATCAGTTCGCTGATTTCGCTTGGATTCAATTGCATTTCTGTTCTCCGAACCGTGAGGTTCCGATAAATATGAGTTGGATGAGCCTGGCTGCGCCTTAAGCCTGGAGGGCGAAGGACATGCGTTGCAGCCGCCCCTTCACCGAGCCGTCTATCACCTGGTCGCCGATGGCGACGACTGCGCCGCCGATCAGCTCGGGATCGACCGCAACCTGCACGTTCACAGCGCGGTTGAACTTGGCCTTCAGCCCGGCCACCAGATCGTCGATCTGTGCCTGCGTCAGCGCCTGGGCGCTGGTGATCGTCGCTTCGAGCGTGGCTTCGGCGTTCGCCTTCAGGGTCTCGAACTGCGTGCTGATTTCAGGCAGCAGCGAC
>JAJYXG010000115.1:0-16883 GCA_021791095.1 Pseudomonadota bacterium | reverse complement strand
GCACCCAGCATGGAGGGCTTGCCGCGGATCATCCACTCGGTGGCCATCCAGGCGAGCGCTGCCGCAGCCGCAGCCAGCACGGTATTCAGCAGAGCCAGTACGGTGGTGCCGTTGGCTTCCAGGTTGGAGCCGGCATTGAAGCCGAACCAGCCAAACCACAGCATGCCGGCGCCGACCATGGTGAAGGTCAGGTTATGCGGTGCCATCGCTTCCTTGCCGTAACCGATGCGCTTGCCGATCACGAATGCACCCACCAGCGCTGCCATGGCCGCGTTGATGTGCACCACGGTGCCACCAGCGAAGTCGAGCGCGCCCTTGGCGAACAGGAACCCGGCCGGTGCGTCGAAAGCCGACGGACCGCCCCAGAACCACACCATGTGGGCTACCGGCAGATAGGAGAAGGTGAACCACAGCGCCGAGAACACCAGCAAGGCGGAGAACTTGACGCGCTCTGCCAGGCCACCGACGATCAGGGCCGTGGTAATTGCAGCAAAGGTCAGCTGGAACACCATGAACAGCATTTCGGGAATCACCACACCCTTGGAGAAGGTTTCCACCACGACGCTGGTATCCACGCCGGCCAGGAACATCTTGGAAAGTCCGCCGATGAAGCTGTTCATGCCGCCGCCGTCGGTGAACGCCAGGCTGTAGCCGTAGATCACCCACAGGATCGCGATCAGACAGAACACCGCGAATACCTGGGTGAGCACCGACAGCATGTTCTTGGTGCGCACCAGGCCACCGTAGAACAACGCCAGACCGGGAATGGTCATCAGAACGACCACCATGGTGGCGATCAGCATCCAGGTGACATCGCCCTTGTCGGGTACCGGTGCAGCCGCTTCTTCAGCGGGCGCAGCTTCGGCCGGCGCTGCTTCAGCGGGTGCGGCCGCTTCGGCAACCGGAGCCGCTTCAACCGCAACCGCTTCCGTAGCAGGCGCAACGACCGGATCTTCAGCCAGAACCAGATGGGGAGACAGCAGGGCAAACATCAGACCCAATGAAGCAAATAGTTTTTTCATGTTCATGCTCCTTACAGGGCGTCGGGGCCGGATTCGCCCGTGCGGATGCGCACGACCTGCTCCAGGCTGGTGACAAAGATCTTGCCGTCGCCGATCTTGCCGGTGTTGGCCGCCTTCTCGATCGCTTCGATCACGCGCTCCAGCAACTCGGCCTTGATGGCCACTTCAATCTTCACCTTGGGCAGAAAATCGACCACATATTCCGCGCCACGATACAGCTCGGTGTGGCCTTTCTGCCGCCCGAATCCCTTCACTTCCGTGACCGTCAAGCCCGTGACGCCGATGGCGGACAACGCCTCGCGCACTTCATCCAGCTTGAACGGCTTGATGATTGCCGTTACGAATTTCATGTCGTCTCCCAAATCTAAAGGGGTAGAGAGAGGGCTTTCGCCCGCTCCATTCAGAGTGCCTTGCTAACCCAGACGAAGGCGGTGCCATCCCCCAGGTCCTGGCCATTTGCATCCGTCCAGGGTGCCGAGAAAGCAGTGCCGTCGCCGCCATCCACGTCAGTATCGGAATAGGCCACACCCAGCGTCACACCCGACATCACCTTGCTCAGCTTGCCCATGTCGTAGGTCGCGCTGACCTTCCAGTCGTTGTAGTCCTGGGCGCTGTAGTTTTCGAAGTTGAATGTTCCCCAATGCGCGCCAAGAGTAAGGCCAGTCTCGCCGACGGGAAGACTCGCGGATATGTCCAGGTAGTTAGAGCCATCCGCATCGGCCGGCCCCGTAGGACGACCAAAGCCAAATACCGCATCGCTGATGGCGTAGTAGTACTTCGCGGTGAACCATTTCCAACCCAGAGCAGCGTAAATCTCGGTGGTATCGGCCTCGGTCACACCGTTCCTGTCGCCCGGGTAGAAATAGCTTGCAATACCCACGTCGTAAGTGATCCCGGTGTCGCCGATGCTGTTACGGAAGCCGCCATAGAGATCCAGTTCCACGTTGCCCGACTGGTAGCCCTGATAGTCTTCGATCCAGCCCACGTTGGATCCCCAGGTCCCCAAGTAGAAGCCGCTGCTGTGGGAGTAATCCAGGCCGCCCTGGATGGCGGGGTCGCCGCCGGTTTGGGAAATGCCGCGGAAAATGTAGTCGCTGGTAATACTGACGTTGCCGGTGAAGGTGTGGGGGCTTTCCTCCGCAGCCATCGCAACAGTGGGCACGCCCACCAGACCGGTCAGAACCAAAGCGTGTACGAGTTTTTTCATGAATTTCTCCGTAAGTGAAGGCGCGCAAAATCGCACTACTCGCCGAGCATAAGCCATGCCAGATTATTTCCCCTTTTAAAACAAACTGTTATATTTTCCCCCCTGCTAGACACAGCATAGACCGCACTTTCATGGTGCGCCACGAAAACGTCATGCACTCTCTTTGTGCTGCACGCCGCCGCGTGGTGCTTGCTACACTCGCTGCTTAATTGGAGAGGCCACGATGAACCCGAATCCGAAATTCCCCAGTCCCGCTTTCATCAACGATCTGGTCAATAAGCTGGGCGAGGTGCTGAAGCAGTCGCCCGCGAAGGACATCGAACAGAACCTCAAGGCCGGGGTGACCTCGATGCTCGGCAAGCTGGACATGGTGAGCCGCGAGGAATTCGACGTGCAGACCGAAGTGCTGGCGCGCACGCGCGAGAAGCTGGCGCAGCTGGAAGCGCGCCTGGCGGAACTGGAAAAGCAGCAGCGCGAATCAGAAGACTGAACCCGTGGCCGTCGCCGTCGTCAAAAGCCGTGCCCTGAACGGCATGAGCGCGCCCGTGGTGGTGGTGGAGGCGCATCTGGCCAACGGTCTGCCGGCGTTCACCTTGGTGGGGCTCCCGGAAACCGAGGTGAAGGAGGCGCGCGACCGCGTGCGCGCGGCGATCCAGAACGCGCGCTTCGAGTTCCCGGCACGACGCATCACGGTCAACCTCGCCCCGGCCGATCTGCCCAAGGAATCCGGGCGCTTCGATCTGCCGATCGCGCTGGCGATCCTCGCTGCCTCCGGGCAGATTCCCGCCGACAAGTTCAAGCACACCGAATTCGCCGGCGAACTGGCGCTCACCGGCGAATTGCGCCCGGTGCGCGGCGCGCTGGCGATGGCGCTGGCCACGCGAACAGCCGGACAGCAACTGGTGCTGCCCGCCGCGTCGGCCGGCGAAGCCGCGCTGGCCAGCGGCGTCGACACGCTCGGCGCAACGAGTCTGCTGGAAGTGTGCGCATGGCTGGCTGGTCAGGGTTCGCTCCTCCAACCCGATTCTGAAAATGCAGACACCGCGCCCGACTATCCCGATTTTGCCGACGTCAAAGGCCAGGCGGCCACCAAGCGCGCGCTCGAAGTCGCTGCGGCGGGCGGCCATTCGGTGCTGATGGCGGGACCACCCGGCACCGGCAAGTCGATGCTCGCCGCGCGCTTTCCCGGCATCCTGCCTGCGATGAACGAGACCGAGGCGCTGGAAGCCGCCGCGGTCGCTTCGCTCAACGGCGGCTTTCGCCTTGAGCACTGGCAGCGCCGTCCCTTCCGTGCGCCGCACCACACCGCCTCCGCGGTGGCGCTGGTCGGCGGCGGCGGCAATCCGCGCCCCGGCGAAATCTCGCTGGCGCATCACGGCGTGCTGTTTCTCGACGAGCTGCCCGAGTTTTCGCGGCAGGTGCTGGAAGTGCTGCGCGAGCCGCTGGAGACCGGGCATATCACAATCTCGCGCGCGGCGCGGCAGGCGGATTTCCCCGCCCGCTTCCAGCTGGTGGCGGCGATGAACCCCTGCCCCTGCGGCTATCTCGGCCACCCCACCCAGGCGTGCCGCGACACCCCCGACCAGATCGCGCGCTACCGCGGACGCATTTCCGGACCGCTGCTCGATCGCATCGACATCCAGATCAGTGTGCCGGCGCTGACGCAGGACGAGCTGATGCAGGCCAGCGCAGGCGAACCCAGCGCCGCCATCCGCGAACGCGTTGAGGCCGCGCGTCAGCGCCAGAGGGCGCGCCAGGGCAAACCCAATGCCGCGCTCGGCACGCAGGAGATCGACCGGCATTGCGCGCTGGATGCCGCCAGCGAAGCCCTGCTGAAGCAGGCCATCGTCCGCTTGAACCTGTCGGCACGCGCCTATCACCGCGTGCTCAAGCTGGCCCGCAGCGTGGCCGACCTGGCTGGCAGCGACGCCATCACGTCTGCGCATCTTGCCGAGGCGATCCAGTACCGGAGACAGGCGTGAGCGATCCGTACGAATCCTGGCAGGAAGAAAAGCAATCGGCCTGGCTGTATCGCGTGGTGGCCGACTGCGAACGCGGCACCTCGCGCGCGGCGCTGTTCGACGAACTGGCGCAGGCCGCCGAAAATCAGGCGCAAATCTGGCTGGATGCCATCCAGCAAAAAGGCGGCCCCGCACCCGCGCCCTTCCAACCCGGCCGGCGCACCCGTGTCGTCGCCCGCCTAACCCGCATCTTCAAGCCACGTGCGATGCGCGGCGTGCTGGCGGCGATGAAGGTACGCGGCATGGTGCTGTACTCCCACACCCCACCGCACGGCATGCCGCTCAAACGCGACGACATCGGCAAGCGCCACCAGGGCGGCGGCGCCGGCAATGCCCTGCGCGCCGGGGTGTTCGGCGTCAACGACGGGCTGGTTTCCAATGCCGCGCTGATCTACGGCGTCGCCGGTGCGGCGCAGGAGCCGTCGATCATTCTTCTGACCGGCGTCGCCGGCCTGCTCGCGGGGGCGTTCTCGATGGCGGCAGGCGAATATGTGTCGGTGCGTTCGCAGCGTGAAATGTTCGAATACCAGATCGGCCTGGAGCGCGACGAGCTGGAAACCTACCCGGACGAGGAAGCCGCCGAGCTGGCGCTGATCTACGCCGCCAAGGGCATGGACCCGGTCGAGGCGCGGCGGCTGGCCGACACCCTGATGCAGGACCCCGAGCGCGCGCTCGACACACTGGCGCGCGAGGAACTCGGACTCAACCCCGACGAGCTCGGCTCGCCTTGGGTGGCGGCCATCTCGTCGTTTGCCGCCTTCACCGCCGGCGCGGCGCTGCCGCTGCTGCCCTTCCTGTTTGGCCATGGCGCGGCGCTCACCGTCTCGATCGCGCTCACCGCACTGGGCCTGTTCGCCGTCGGCGCCAGCATGAGCCTGTTCACCGGCCGCCATGCCCTGCTCTCCGGCTTGCGCATGCTCGGCATCGGCGGCGCAGCCGGCTTGGCGACCTACTTCATCGGTGCCTGGCTTGGGGTGACGCTGGGCTAGGACATCAGCGCATGCCAGAGTCGATTTATCGACCTCGCATCACCCAGATGATTCGGGACATTCCCTGTCGATAGCGAATGTGCTGCTCACATTCCGGCTGTGTTCGGTACCAGACAGACCGTGCGGACGGTGCGCCCTAATCTAAGCCCAATTGGGACCGGAGCAATCTTTGCCGGCTTCGAGTCAAAAACCATTGGGAGTCGAAAAATGTTAGAGACCATTGCAATCATCCTGATCATCCTCTGGTTGCTGGGGCTGGTTACTTCATACACCATGGGCGGGCTCATTCACATTCTCCTGGTCATCGCGGTCGTGGTGATCCTGTTGCGTGTCATCCAGGGCCGGCGCCTGTAACAGATCTGGAATTGTTCTAAGCTGCAACATGCTGGGTAAAGCGATGCAGCAGGTCACGCATGCCGTTAACCCGGCTACCCGTCGCCCATGGCGAGAATCAAGTGCATCCCTATCGGAGAAGATGAAATGAACGCAATCAAAATGCTGGGTATCGTACTGATCGTGGCCGGCGGCCTGGGTTTGCTGTATGGCGGATTCACGTACACCCAGGACACGCACGAGGCCAAGCTGGGGCCGATCGAGTTGTCGATCAAGGACAAGAAGACGGTAAACGTCCCCATCTGGGCCGGCGTGGGCGCGATCGCGTTGGGCGCGGTCCTGCTGTTGGTGCGCAGCAAGCCTTAGCCGTTTCACCTGATTGGGACGCGTCTGGCTGACATCACAGGCAAGGGTCGGCTGGTGGGTGTTGCCTGTCATCAACGACGAGCGGCGTATTCAGCGCTGCCGTAATCCCTGCCAGGCCAGCGAAAAAAACACGGTCGAACCAATCGGCCATACGTGCCCGGCGTTTTCGCTGGGCACGACTCATTAGACCAGTGCCGCTCGGACCATCCCGCGTTCGAGCAAGGAGAAGATCATCGACATCAAAGCGTTCGGATTTTCTTCGCGCACGCGGAATGCGCTGCGCCACGACCGGGACACCGAGTTGCTGCGCTCGGAACTGTTCAGCATCGAGCAACTGAAGCGTCACGCGGCCACCCTGGCGGGCCAGCATCGAATCGATCCGCGCCCGGGACCGGACAGATTGCTGCCGCGGCTGGCGGACAATGCGCAGGTTCTGCTGGCAGCCTACGACGTCGTCACCGCCGCTGCAACGCCGGGACAACGGATCGTGCCGGCCGAAGCCTGGCTGCTCGACAACTTCTATCTGATCGAGCAGCAGATCGGTCTGGCACGCCGGCACCTGCCGCGTGGATACAGCCGCCAGTTGCCGCGACTGGCCGATGGCCTGTCGGCCGGTTTCCCGCGTATATACGACCTGGCGCTGGAGCTGATCTCCCACATGGACGGCCGCGTCGACAGCGACAACGCCACCCAGTTCATCGCCGCCTACCAGACCATCGAACCCTTGAAGCTGGGCGAACTGTGGGCCTTCCCGATCATGCTGCAGCTGGCGCTGCTGGAAAACCTGCGCCGCGTCGGGGTGCGCATCGCCCAGCGGCGCGAGGAGCGCGATGCGGCCATCACCTGGGCCGACCGCATGCTCGCGGCTGCCGAAAGCGAACCGAAACAGCTGATCCAGTTGCTGGCCGAGTTTGCCAATGCCGATGTGCCGCTGACCGCGCCGTTTGTGGAGGAGTTCTACGACCGGCTGCAGGCTCAGGGACCCGCCATGGCCTTCGTCCAGACCTGGGTCGAGCAGAAACTGCTCGAACAGGGGGTGACCGCAACCGAGCTGTCGGAGGCTGCCGGCCGCACGGCCGCGGCCAACCAGATCTCCATCGCCAACAGCATCGGCAGTTTGCGCTTTATCAGCGCCATGGACTGGAAGCAGTATGTCGAGTCGCTCAGCGTCGTCGAACAGACCCTGCGCGAAGATCCGATGAAACGTTACGCCAGCCAGGATTTCGCCACCCGCGACCGTTACCGGCACGTCATCGAGGACGTGGCGCGACGCAGCACGTGCAGCGAAATGGCAGTGGCGCGCGAAGCCATCGTTCTCGCGCAGGCGGCTGCAGCGCAACGGGGCTTGCATGACCGCAGCGCGCATGTCGGCTACTACCTGATCGACCGGGGACGCCCGCGCCTGGAGCAGGCAGTCGGCTGCCGGCTGTCGTGGAAAGCCCGGATCAGCCGGGTGAGCCGGCATGTCCGCCTGCCCCTGTATCTCGGCCCCATCCTGTTGCTTACGCTCCTTGCGACAGCGGCCGTGTTGTCTGCGCTCGGCGGGTTCGATCCGGCGGAGGGGCGGGTCTGGTTGCTTGCGCTTCCGCTCGTCATCGCCGCCTCGGCGCTGGCCGTTCCGCTGGTGAACCTGCTGGTCACGCTCGTCCTGCCGCCGCGCGCCCTGCCCCGCATGGATTTTTCCAAGGGGATTCCGGACAGCCACCGCACCATGGTGATCGTCCCCACCCTGCTGGCGAGCCCGCAGGACGTCGACGATCTGCTCGAAGCCATGGAGATCCGCTATCTCGGCAATCGTGATCCCAATCTGTTCTTTGCCCTGCTGACCGATTTTCGCGACGCGCCCGAAGAGACGCTCCCGGACGACGCAGCCTTGCTCGCCTATGCGCGCGCCGCGGTCGAGGCGCTCAACGCGACCTACCGCGAGGATCGCCCCTGCGTCTTTTATCTGTTTCACCGGCCGCGGCTGTGGAATCCCTACGAGCGGGTGTGGATGGGCTACGAGCGCAAGCGCGGCAAGCTGGAGCAGTTCAATGCCCGGCTCCGGGGCGGGGCGCAAACGGCTTTCTCGTATATCGTCGGCGACCCGTCCCTCCTCGCTTCGATCCAGTACGTCATCACCCTGGATACCGACACGCAGCTGCCGCGCGACGCGGCACGCACCCTGGTCGGCAACCTCGCCCACCCGCTCAACCGGCCGGTCTACGATGCCGCCAAGGGACGCATCGTCGAAGGCTACGCGATCCTGCAGCCGCGCGCCTCGATCAGCCTGACCAGTGCCGGCCAGTCACGCTTTACCCGACTGTTCGCGGGTGACTCGGGGCTGGACCCCTACACGCGCGAGGTGTCGGATGTCTACCAGGACGTGTTCGGGGAAGGCTCGTTCATCGGCAAGGGCATCTACGACGTCGATGCGTTTCGCCAGGCCGTCGACGGACGCTTTCCGGAAAACCTCATCCTCAGCCACGACCTGCTGGAAAGCGGCTATGCGCGTTCGGCCCTGGTGACCGATGTCGACCTCATCGAGGAACATCCGGCCAGCTATGCCATCGAGGCCAGCCGGCGCCACCGCTGGATACGCGGCGACTGGCAGCTGGCCGGCTGGCTGCTGCCGCGCGTTCCGGGGCCGTCCAATGGTGCGAAGGCGAAGCGACAGGCGAATCCGCTCTCGGCTCTGTCGTGGTGGAAGCTTTTCGACAACCTGCGGCGCAGCCTGGTGGCGCCGGCGCTGCTTGCCCTGCTGGCCGGCGGCTGGCTGTTGGGCCCGGCGTGGCTGTGGACGTTGCTGGTCGTGGTGGTGGTGTTCCTGCCCCCCCTGCTGTCCACCGCAATCGAGCTGATTCGCAAGCCGGACGAACGCGACTGGCTGGTGCACCTGAGCCTGACCGGAAAATCCGCAGGCCGCCCGATCGCACTCGCCGTGCTGGTGCTGGCCTTTTTGCCCTACGACGCGTTGATCTGCCTGGGGGCGATCCTGCGCTCGGGCGTGCGCATGCTGTTCACGCGACGCGGCCTGCTGCTGTGGCAACTGCCCGCCTACGCACGCCGCAACGCACGCCGGTCGCTGACCGATTTCTTCCGGGAGATGTGGATCGCACCGGCTCTCGCGGTAGCGCTGGGCGTGGCGCTGGCCATGACAGGAACGGCGTGGCTCGTCGCTGCCCCCATCCTGTTGCTGTGGCTGCTGTCGCCCGTCCTCGGCTGGTGGATCAGCCAGCCACTGATGCCCCCCGCCCCGGACCTGAGCGCCGATCAACGGGCGTTCCTTCGAGCATCAGCCCGGCGCACCTGGCGCTACTTCGCAGACTTTGTCGGTCCACAGGACAACTGGCTGCCTCCCGACAACTTCCAGGAATATCCGGCGCCGGCCATCGCCTCGCGCACCTCGCCCACCAACATCGGCATGTCGCTGCTGGCCGACCTGGCCGCGGCCGATTTCGGTTATCTCACGACCGGGGAATGCCTGCAACGCATCGGCAACACCCTGGCCGCGATGGAAAAGCTGGAGCGCTACCGCGGTCATTTTTACAACTGGTACGACACCCGCACGCTGCAACCGCTCCATCCGCAATACGTATCGTCGGTGGACAGCGGCAACCTGGCCGGTTGCCTGCTCACTCTGCAGACAGGGCTGGCCGAACTGAAACATCAGCCAGTGCTGTCACTCAACGCGCTGCAGGGACTGCAGGACACCCTGCAGGTGCTGGCCGAACAGTTGCCCGCCGCCCCTGCCCCCGAACTGGCAAAAAAGATCCGCTTACTGCAGGACACCCTGCACGCCCTCACGTTGGAGGGCCCTCCGCAGACGCTGGCTGCCGTCGCCAGCGCACTGAACGAGATTCACCGCATCGGCGGCGAGCTGGTTGCATGGCTGCCGGTTGACGTCGACATCGATGGCGAACTGGCTTACTGGGCGCGGGCATTCGACCAGCAATCCAGCGCCCTGCGGGACGAGCTTGCATTCCTGGTGCCGAAGTCGTGGCTGGGCAGCGCCCTCCCGACGCGGCTGGAACTGGCAGGCACGGATGAAGCCGGCACGGGCGCGCGGACGCAGCTCGACCTCATCGATGACCTGATGAATCGTTGCCGCGCACTAACGGCGATGGATTTTGAATTTCTCTACGATGCTGCGTGCGGTCTGCTGGCCATCGGCTACGACGTCGGCGAACGGCGGCGCGATCCAACCTGCTACGACCTGCTGGCATCGGAAGCGCGCCTGGCCAGTTTTCTGCTCATCGCGCAGGGACAGGTGCCGCAGAAGCACTGGTTCTCGCTTGGCCGCCTGCTGACCAGTCATGGCGGTGACGTCAGCCTGATTTCGTGGAGCGGCTCGATGTTCGAGTACCTGATGCCGCAGCTGATCATGCCGAGCTACGCGAACACCCTCCTGGAGCAGACCTGCAAGGCCGCAGTGTCGCGCCAGATCGAATACGGCCGGCAACGCGAAGTGCCCTGGGGAATTTCCGAGTCCTGCTACAACGCCACCGACGTCAACCAGGTCTATCAATACCGGGCCTTCGGGGTGCCTGGCCTCGGCTTCAAGCGCGGTCTGGGCGACGACCTGGTCATCGCGCCCTACGCCAGCGCACTGGCGCTGACGGTGATGCCGCGCGAAGCGTGCCGCAACCTGCAGACGCTGGCCGATCAGGGATTCCTCGGCGCCTATGGTTTCTACGAAGCGATCGATTACACGCCCACGCGGGTGCCACGGGGCAAGCCATACGCCATCGTGCGAACGTTCATGGCGCACCATCAGGGCATGAGCCTCCTGGCCTTTGCGCATGTCTTGCTCGACCAGCCGATGCAGCGCCGCTTCATGTCCGACCCGCTGGCACGGGCGACCGAACTGTTGCTGCAGGAGCGGGTGCCGAAGAAAGGCGCCACCCTGCACCCGCACGCGGCCGAAGTCAGCGCCGCCGCCCGCCCCCCCAGTGCAGACATCGGTTCGATCATGCGCGTGTTCACCGACCCGAACACGCCGATCCCCGAAGTTCACCTGCTGTCGAACGGCCGCTACCACGTCATGGCGACCCATGCCGGTGGCAGCACCAGCCGCTGGCGCGACCTCGCCGTCACCCGCTGGCGCGAGGACGCCACCTCCGACGGCTGGGGCACCTTCATCTACCTGCGCGACCGCGACAACGGAAAATACTGGTCGACGGCGCACCAGCCGACCCTGCGCCGCGCCGACCACTACGAGGCGATTTTCGTGCAGGCGCGCGCCGAATACCGGCGGCGCGATCAGGCGATCGAAGCGCACACCGAGATCAGCGTGTCTCCCGAGGACGACGTCGAGATCCGCCGGGTCACGCTCACCAACCAGTCGTCGCGGCGCCGTCACATCGAGGTGACGAGCTACGCGGAAGTGGTGCTGGCGCCGTTGAATGCCGATCTGGCGCATCGCTCGTTCAGCAATCTGTTCGTGCAGACCGAAATCCTGCCCGAGCGCCAGGCGATCCTCTGCACACGGCGTCCGCGCACGCCGGGCGAGCAGGTGCCCTGGATGTTTCACCTGCTGGCCGCGCCGGGCGCGGTGGCCGACGAACCGTCCTACGAGACCGACCGCGCCCGCTTCATCGGGCGTGGTCGCACGGCGGCCAACCCGCTGGTTCTGGACAGCCGCGACAGCCCGCCGTTGTCGAACACCGAAGGGTCCGTGCTCGACCCCATCGTGGCGATCCGCCGCACCCTCACCCTGTCGCCCGACGAATCGGCGACCGTGCAGATCATCTCCGGCGTCGCGGACACGCGCGAGGCCGCATTGGCCCTGCTCGAGAAATACTGCGACAGGCATTTCGTCGAGCGCGCGTTCGAGATGGCCTGGTTCCAGAGCCAGGAGGTGCTGCGCCACCTCAACGCCACCGAAGCCGATGCCCAGGTCTTTGGCCGCCTGGCCAACTCCGTCATTTACGGCAATGCCCTGCGCCGCGCGGCGCCCGGCATCATCGCCCGCAACCGGCTGGGGCAATCCGGGCTGTGGCGCTTCGCCATCTCGGGCGATCTGCCGATCGTCCTGCTGCACATCGGCGACATCAACCGCATCGACCTGGTCAAGCAGGTGCTGCAGGCGCATGCCTACTGGCGCATGAAGGGCCTGGCCGCAGACCTGGTGATCGTGAACGAGGATTTCTCGGGCTACCGCGCAGTGCTGCAGGACCTGATCATAGGGCTGATCAACGCGGGGCCCGAAGCGCAGGTGATCGACAAGCCGGGCGGTGTCTTCGTGCGTCGTGCCGAAGAGCTTTCCGAGGACGAGCGGGTGCTGCTGCAGACGGTCGCGCGCATCGTTTTCAGCGATACCGCCGAGACCCTGATCGAGCAGGTGGAACGCCGCGTGTCGGCCGAGCGTGCGTCGGACCGCCTGGAGCCCTCGCAACAAGCGCCCGCCGAACCGGTGTATCCGCTGGCGGCGCGCGAGCGCATTTTCAGCAATGGCCTCGGCGGCTTCACGCCCGACGGGCACGAATACGTCGTCACCCTCGAACCCGGCCAGCACACGCCGGCGCCGTGGGTCAACGTGATCGCCAGCCCGCACATCGGCACGGTCGTCAGCGAAAGCGGCAGTGCGTACACCTGGGTGGAAAACGCGCACGAGTTTCGGCTGACCCCCTGGCATAACGACCCGCTCTCCGACAGCAGTGGCGAGGCGGTCTACATTCGCGACGAGGAAACAGGCGCATTCTGGTCGCCGACGCCGCTGCCCGCCCGCGGCCGCACCGGCTATGTGTGCCGGCACGGGTTCGGCTATAGCGTGTTCGAGCACTATGAGTCCGGCATCGCCTCGGAACTGTTCACCTACGTCGCCATGGACGCGCCGGTGAAGTTCGTGGTGGTCAAGCTGCGCAACCAGTCGCAGCGCGCGCGCAGCCTGTCCTTGACCGCGTATTGGGAACTGGTGCTCGGCGAATGGCGGCACGCCAATCTGATGCACATCGTCACCGAAACGGATCCGCACAGCGGGGCGCTGTTTGCCCGCAATGCCTACGGCCGCGAATGCGCCAATCGGGTGGTGTTTGCCCACGTCAGTGAGCGCGAGCGGTCGGTGAGCGGTAGCCGGACCGAGTTCATCGGCCGCAACGGATCACTGGCCAGCCCGGCGGCGATGCGCCGCAAGCGCCTGTCGGGCAGGACCGGGGCCGGCCTCGATCCGTGCGCCGCGCTACAGACCCGGATCGAACTGGCTGCAGGACAAACACGCGAGATCGTCTTCGTTTTCGGCGCGGCCCGTGACGCCGGAGAAGCGCGACAGTTCATCCAGCGCTTCAGCGGGCGGGCGAGCGCACGGCAGGCGCTGGAATCCGTGTGGGAATACTGGAACCACACCCTGGGAGCGGTGAATGTGGACACGCCCGACGCTGCACTGAACGTGCTGGCCAACGGCTGGCTGGTCTATCAGACCCTCTCATGCAGGCTGTGGGGGCGCAGCGGCTATTACCAGTCCGGCGGCGCCTATGGCTTCCGCGACCAGCTGCAGGACACCATGGCACTGGTTCATGCGACGCCGTGGCTCGCCCGCGAGCAGTTGATCCGGCACGCCGGACGCCAGTTCCGCAAGGGCGACGTGCAACACTGGTGGCATCCGCCCAACGGACAGGGCGTGCGCACCCATTTCTCCGACGACTATCTGTGGCTGCCGTATGCCACCTGTCGCTATGTGATGGCGACTGGCGATACGGGCGTGCTCGACGAATCCATCCATTTCCTGGAAGGCCGCGAACTGTATGCGGAGGAGGAGGCCTACTACGACCAGCCACAACGCTCGCCCGAAGCGGCCAGCCTCTATGAGCACTGCGTGCGCGCCATCAAACACGGCTTGCGCTTCGGCGCCCATCAATTGCCGCTGATGGGCTGCGGCGACTGGAACGACGGCATGAATCTGGTCGGCAAGGATGGCAAGGGCGAAAGCGTGTGGCTGGCGTGGTTCCTGGTTGAAAACCTTGAGCTGTTCGCCGGCCTGGCGCGTGGCCGGGGCGACACCGCCTTTGCCGACGAGTGCAGCGGCCAGGCGGCGCTGCTGCGCAGCAATATCGAGACCCAGGCCTGGGACGGTGGCTGGTACCGACGCGCCTATTTCGACGACGGCACCCCCCTGGGCTCGTCCACCAACGACGAATGCCAGATCGATTCGATCAGCCAGAGCTGGGCGGTCATCTCCAGGGGCGGCGACCCGATGCGCGCACGCCAGGCGATGGCAGCGGTGGGCCAGCGCCTGGTGCGGCGCGACAAGCAGATCATCCAGCTGCTCGACCCGCCCTTCGACAAATCAGACCTGGAGCCTGGTTACATCAAGGGCTACATCCCCGGCGTGCGCGAGAACGGCGGGCAATATACCCATGCCGCGATCTGGACCACGATGGCGTTTGCCATGATGGGCGACACCGAGCGCGCGTGGGAATTCTTCGCCATGCTCAATCCCGTCCATCACGGCAGCACGCCGGAGGCGATCGAACGCTACAAGGTCGAGCCCTACGTCATGTGCGCGGACATCTATGGCGTGTCGCCGCACACCGGCCGCGGCGGCTGGACCTGGTACACCGGGGCGGCGGGCTGGATGTACCGGCTGACGGTGGAGACGCTGCTCGGCCTGCAGCTGGAAGTGGACCATCTGCGCATTGCGCCGTGCGTTCCGGCTGATTGGGACGCGTACAAGATCCACTACCGCTACCGCGAAACGATCTACCACATCACCGTCAGGCGCGCCGGGGAACCATCGGGACAGGTGATCCGCATGACGGTGGACGGCGTCGAGCGTCCCGATACACGCATTCCGCTGATCGACGACCGCCGGGAGCACTTCGTCGAGGTTGATCTGAGCTGAAGGCGTATTTACATCGAACTTCGTACCGAGTTTGCAGGTGTTTGAAATCCTGTGGCCTTTAGGTTAAGAGTGGCACGAAAAATGGCTTCATCGGGTTGCGCAATCGCGCGAGCAGATCGAATGTTTCATCGAGGAGGACACATGCTGGTAACGTTCACGACCAAAGCCTATGCCGACATCACCATGTTCGGGGACGTCGCGCTTGCCATGCTGAAAATGATGGGACACAGCGCAACCGTGCCTGGCGCGATTCTGGCAGCAGATGTTCCTGCAGCGCTGAGCCGGTTACAAGCCGCCATCGATGCAGAGAAAGCCTCACCGCCGGTGGTGGACGAGGATGCGGATGAGCCGGTGGTGAGCATGGCACATCGAGCGCTGCCGCTCATCAATCTCCTTGCTGCAGCAGCAAAGGCAAAATCCAACGTCATGTGGAAATGACGACCCACCCATTGGCGGGGAGCCCGTTTGTCCAGTCAGGGTCGCCTCGACATGGGGAACTATACGAGTCCGCGACTGATCTACCAGAGGCTCCGTTTCAACGAAGCGTCACGACACATAGCCGAAGACATCTATCGATGAATCACCATTTCGGGAAATCCCATTGGCCTGGCTGACACGGTCATTACTCGTCTGGATCGCGTTTTCCAGTGCGGGGGCGTCCTTTGCCTCCGTGCCGGACACGTACACCGCAGCCTCGCTCCACGCCAAATACACCGCCCTGGGTGAGCGACTCCAGTACAGCCCGTTTCAGCGAGCGCTCTCTCTCGATTCCTCCGAATCGCCCAATGACCTGAAAGGCGACATCTACGCCCTGGTCGATTACCCCTTTGCCACCGTCAGTACGGCACTCGATGGCCCTGAGCATTGGTGCGATGTGCTGATCCTGCACGTCAACACCAAGCACTGCCAGGCCACGACCGACAAATCCCGGACGGCCCTGACGGTTCACATCGGCAAGAAAATCCCTCAGCCACTCGAGGATGCCTATCCGATCGAATTCTCCTATCGCGTCGCCGCGGCGACAGCGAAGTATCTGGAAATCCAGCTCAATGCGCAGGAGGGGCCGCTGAGCACCCGCAACTACCGCATCCGGCTACGGGCGGTGCCGGTTGATAACGGCCGGACCTTTCTGCATCTCGCCTATTCGTACGATTACGGAATGGCTGGACGACTTGCCATGAAGACCTACCTCGCCACCCTTGGAAGCGACAAAGTCGGATTCACCCAGATCGGCAAGCTATCCAGCGGCCAGACTGAATATATTGGCGGCATGCGTGGCGTGGTGGAGCGCAACACCATGCGCTATTACCTGGCCATCGAAGCCCATCTCGGCGCATTGGCCACTCCGCCGCCTATGCAATTCCAGAAACGCCTGCACAGCTGGTTCACTGCGACTGAGCAATACCCCCGTCAACTGCGCGAAGTAAGCCGAACTGCCTATTTCGATATGAAACGGCGTGAATATTTGCGTCAGCAGACTACGAAACAGGGTGTGTTGCCTATATAAATAATAGCCTCGGCCCACAGGCCAGCTTGAGGATTGCCATGAAGCAAAGCAAACATCTATCGATGATTCGCAATTTTCATCTCGCGGACTGGTTTACCTTGGGGAATGCGAGCTGCGGCGTCGGTGCGCTGTTTGCCGTGATGAGCCATTTGCAGAGCCAGGACGTTCGGCACCTGTTGCTTGCCTGTGCCCTGATTCTGCTGGCGTTTGTATTTGATGTTTTCGATGGCCGCGTAGCACGATGGCGCCAGCAAACCTCGTCGCTGGGGCGAGAGCTGGACTCACTGGCCGACGTGATCTCCTTTGGCGTTGCGCCGGCAATCGTCGCCTATGGAGCCGGGATGGACGGACTCTGGGACCGCGTGATCCTGATCTACTTCGTTGCATGCGGCGTGAGTCGCCTTGCGCGCTACAACATTACCGCCGAGACCCTGGCGCAAGGTAGCGACAAGGTAAAGTACTTCGAAGGCACGCCGATCCCCAGCTCGCTGTTGCTCGTCATCGTCATCGCCATCGCCGCCGTGAACGGTGCGATCGGCAACCATCTCTGGTTTGGGATGATCCACATCGGTCCATGGCAACTCCACCCGCTGGTGTTGATGTTCGCGGTTTCAGGCTCG
>JAJYXG010000079.1:0-17448 GCA_021791095.1 Pseudomonadota bacterium | reverse complement strand
GCCGGACGACCAGCGCGCCTATATCGCGCTCAACGCGCAGCTCGCCAAGGAGTGGAAGGTCATCATCGAGAGCAAGGACCCGCTGCCCGACGCCGACGAATGGGCCGGCGTCAAGGACAAGCTCAAGTACCTGGAGCGCTGAGCCCCTTGAAAATCCCGGGCGGCCTGCCGCACGCCGTCGCCCGCACCCTGCTCGATCACCATGCCGACCGCCTGCCCGACCTGTCCGGGCTGACAGTGCTCGTCCCCAACCACCGCGCAGGACAGGACTTTGCCCGCGCGCTGGCGCAGGCGGCCGGCCGCCCCGTGCTAATCCCGCCGCGCATCACGCCGCTGAAAAGCTGGGCTGAAGGCGTGGCCGGCGATCGCGCCGAACCGCAGGCCCAGCGCCTGGCACGCCTGCATGGCGTGCTCCGCCGCGAGGACTGGCTGGGCAAAATCGACAAGTGGGCGCTCGCCAATGAACTGCTGGGGCTGGCGGACGAGCTGTCTGCCGCGCGCCTGGGCGGCGAAATCGGGTCGCAAATACGCGCGCTGCATGCCGATGCCCTGGACCGTGAAACGGCGCTGATCGAGGCGGTGTGGCAGGCGCTCAACACCGGCGGCCATGACCCGCAGGCGCGCTATGCGCGCGCGCTGGACAGGCTGCTCGAGCAGATCCAGTCCGCGCCTCAACCGATCTATGGCTACGCATTGGGCACGCTGACCGCGGTCGAACGGCAGTTTCTCGAGCGCTGCGCCGAACTCACCCCGGTCACCTTGTTCGAACTGACGGCCGATGCCGCTGACGGCGTGGCGTTCACCCTGAATCAGGCCTGGCAGCAGACCGCGCCGCCGTTGCACGATCGCGCCGCCCGCGTCGCCAGCGCGTTTCCCGTATCGACTTTGAAGGCCCGCTTCACGCTGTGCCCGGCACCGCACCTGGAAGCCGAAGCGCGCGCCGTCGCCGCCTGGGTGGCCGAACAACTGCACGCCGGCAAGCGCGGCATGGCGCTTATCGCACTCGACCGCGAGACCGCGCGCCGGGTGCGCGCGCTGCTCGAACGCATGGACGTGCTGGTGGCCGACGAAACCGGCTGGACGCTGTCGACCACCGCTGCCGCCGCCGTGATCGACCGCTGGCTCGAATGCGTGGCGGCCGACTTCCCGCACGTCGAATTGCTCGACTTGCTGAAATCGCCGTTCCTGCTGGGGGAGCTTGCCGGGCGACAGGATCAGGTGCTGCAACTCGAACTCGCGCTGCGGCGGCAGGGGGTCGCGCAAGGCACGTCCGATATTCAGCGGCTCGCGTACGCCCAGTTCGGCACGCAGCCGCCATGGCTGGCTGCGCTGTTCAGCGCCCGGCAACGCTTCGCCCAGAATCGCGCGCCGTTGTCGATGTGGCTCGCACGGCTGGCCGACAGCCTTGTCCAGCTCGACGCGATGGCGCCACTGCAGGCCGATGCCGCCGGCGCCAGCGTGCTCGACACGATCGAGACCCTGCGCCGCGATCTGGCGGACGATCCCGAAAAATACAGCTTCGGCGAATGGCGGCGCTGGCTCAATCTGGCGCTGGAATCCTCCAGCTTCATCGACGCCAGCGTCGCCAGCCCCATCGTGCTGACCTCGCTACCCGCCGCGCGCGGGCGCCTGTTCGACGCCGTCGCGGTGATCGGTGCCGACGCCCGCCACCTGCCGGCATGCCCCGCACCCGGCCTCTTCAGTCAGGCAACCCGCGCGCAGCTGGGCCTGTCCACCGCGAGCGCTGAGGCCGAAGCCGCCACCACCGACCTGATGCAGCTGCTGGTCCAGGGACCGGCGCTGCTGAGTTGGCAGGCCTGGAACGACGACGAGCCCAATCCCGCCTCGCCGCTGGTGCTGCGGCTACAGGCACTGCATCAGGCCGCGTGGGGCAGCGCCCTGCCGACGCAGGCCATTGGCGAGCCGCCCGCCCAATTCAGCCCGCTTCCTGGAGCCAGCATGCAGCCGGCACCGAGTGTGACGGCTGCGCAGCTGCCGCGCCGCTATTCGCCCACCGCGTACCAGACCCTGCTCGATTGTCCGTATCGGTTTTTCGTCACCCGTGTGCTCGGCATCCGCGAACTCGACGAGGCAGACGAGACACTCGACAAGAGCGATTACGGCAATGCACTGCATCGCATCCTCAAAGCCTTTCACGACAGCGCGCCGCCACCCGAGCACGACACCGCGCTGGCCCGGTTGCAGGAAATATCCGCCGCCGAATTCGCCGCGCTGCCCGCGTGGACTGCCGCCGCTTGGCGCAGCCGCTGGGAAAAAATCCAGCCCGCCTATGTCGATACCTGGCTGGATTGGGTCGCCCAGGGCTGGCATTACCAGTCGGGCGAAGCCGATTTCGCCGTGCCGTTCAGCGTCGCCGGACTCGGTGAAGTCACCCTGCATGGACGCGTCGACCGCGTCGATGAAAAACATGACGCCCGCACCGTCATTGACTACAAAACCGGTGCCGCACAAAGTCTGAAAAAGAAACTCAAAGCGCCCGACGAGGCGATCCAGCTGCCGTTCTACGCCTGGCTCGCAGAGGCCGCTGCTGCCTACCTGCCGATCAACGAAACCCCCGTCGCTGCGCTCGAACTCGACGGGGAAACCGACGTCGACGCCATCAGCCGCCGCCTGCCCGAACTCCTCGAAGCGCTCGCCGCGGGGGCCGCGCTTCCCGCATCGGGCATCGACGCCGTTTGCCAGTTTTGCGAAGCACGCGGACTGTGCCGCAAGGGAATGTGGCATGCATAAGTTGCTGGATATCGGGATCGCGCTTTCGCCTGCCCGCTCTGCCGTGGTCGAGGCCTGTGCCGGCAGCGGCAAGACCTGGCTGCTGGTGTCGCGCATGCTGCGCCTGCTGCTGGGGGGTGCGGCGCCCTCCGAGCTGCTGGCAATCACCTTCACGCGCAAGGCGGCGCAGGAAATGACCGATCGCCTGCACGACTGGCTGCGGGTGCTGGCGTTGG
This sequence comes from Pseudomonadota bacterium, assembly GCA_021791095.1. Classification (GTDB taxonomy): domain Bacteria; phylum Pseudomonadota; class Gammaproteobacteria; order Burkholderiales; family Thiobacillaceae; genus Thiobacillus. The sequence goes on along the minus strand of JAJYXG010000079.1, from coordinate 14,482 downwards.
CGGACGACGCGACGGTGCGTGAATTTCTGCGTGAGCGCAAAGTGCCGGAGGACGAGATCGACGCGCTGCTGCCGCGCGCGCGCGGGTTGCTGGAGACGGTGCTGAACGCACAGCCGGGGCCAACGGTGACGACTTTCCACGGCTGGTTTCTCGACCTGTTGAAACGCGCGCCGCTGGAGGCGGGGCTGCCGTGGGGGGCGCCGCTGCTGGAACGCACCCGCCAGCTGCAGGACGAGGTGCGCGACCGGCTGCTTGCGCAATGGGCGGCCTCACCCGAATCGCCGGAAGGTCGCGCGCTGCTGGCCCTGCTGGCCGACATCGGCGAGCACAGCCTGCGCGCGCTGCTGCGGCATTTTCTCGATGCCCGCGCGGAGTGGTGGGCCTACACCGAAGGCGAGGCCGATCCGGTGGCCCATGCGCTGGAACAGCTGCGCGCCGGCCTGCATCCAGATCTGGAGAACGACCCGGTGACGGCGTTCTGGGCCGACGATCTGATGGTCGCCCGCGTGAAGCGGATGGGCCTTGCGCTGGAAAAGGGCAGCGACACCGAACGCCGGAAGGGCGTCGCGATCCAGCAGGCGCTCGCCGAAACGGATTTCGAGGCACTGCGCAGGAAGCTCCTCAAGGCGGACGGCGGACGGCTCGCCAGCAAGGCGACCAAGGGCCTGCTTGCTGCGCTCGGCGCCGACGCGGACACTTACCTGCGCGACTACGACACGCTGGAGACCGCGCTGGAAAACGTCGCCGCAATTGAAACCGACCAGCGCATCTGGGCATTGAACCGCCATGGCCTGCTGCTCGGTCATGCGATGCTCGCGGCCTATCAGGACACCAAGGCGCAGCAGGGGGTGATCGACTTTGCCGACGCCGAATGGCTGGCCTGTTGGCTGTTGCAGAGCGAGGAGCACGCGGCCGGGCTGGCGCTGAAGCTGGACGCGCGCTACTGCCATCTGCTGCTCGACGAATTCCAGGACACCAATCCGCTGCAATGGCGGGCGCTGTCTACCTGGCTGGCCGAAGCACACGCGGCGGACAGCGACATGACCGTGTTCATGGTGGGCGACCCGAAGCAGGCGATTTACCGCTTCCGCCGCGGCGAAGCGCGGGTGTTCAGCGCAGCTGCGGAGTTTCTGCGCACGCATTTCGACGCAGCGTGTTTCAGCGCCGACATGACACGGCGCTTGGCGCCGGCGGTAGTGAAGGCGATCAATCCGGTGTTCGCCGGCGTGGCGGGCTTTGCCGAGCACACGCATGCGCCGGCAAACGAAAGCCGCCCCGGCGCGCTGCGCTGCCTGCCGGTGCTGGTGGAAAAAACAGAATCCGCGGCTGCCGACGGACTGCGCAACCCGCTCACCACGCCGCAGCCGGAAGCCGACGACCGCGCGGTGCACGCGGAAGCCCGGCTGTTTGCCCGGGTGTTGCGCGACGAGGTGCTGGGCCACTGGGGCGTGACGGACAAGGATGGCCAGCGCCCCACACGCCCCGGCGACGTGATGGCGCTGGTGCGGAAGCGCACGCATCTGCACCTGTACGAGCGCGAGCTGGAAGCCGCCGGCATCCCCTTCATCACCTCGCGCCGCGGCGGTCTGCTGCACGCATTGGAGGCGCGGGACATGATCGCGCTGTTCGAAACCCTGCTGCTGCCGCACGCCGACCTGAAGCTGGCGCACGTCCTGAAAAGCCCGATCTTCGGCTGCAGCGACGACGACCTGTTGTGGGTGTTCGCGCCCAGCGCTGCGGACGGCACGCGCGGCTGGGAGCGCCTGATTGCAGTGGCCGGGCAACCGGATCCATCGCCGATGCTGGCACGCGCCGCGCGCCTGCTGATCCGCTGGCGCGCCCACTGCGGCACGCTGCCGGTGCACGACCTGCTCGACCGCATTTATTTCGAGGGCGACGTCGAAGCGCGCTATGCGGCTGCCGTGCCTGCGGCGCTGCGGCCGCAGGTCGCCACCAACCTGCGCGCCTTCATGCAGCTGGCATTGACGCAGGACGCCGGGCGCTACCCGACGCTGGCCGGCTTCATCCGCGAACTGGTGTCGCTCACCGACGACGCCGACGCCGCGCCCGGCGAGGGGCTGGCGGCCGACGGCGAGAACGCGGTGCGCCTGCTGACCATCCACGGATCCAAGGGGCTGGAGGCACCGATCGTCTGGCTCCTGGGCGGCAGCGACCACCCGAAGGGCGACAGCTACGCCGTGCTGGCGCCGTGGCCGCCCGAGGCGCCGCGGCCCGAGCACTTCTCCCTGTTCGGCAAGCAGGATGATCGCGGCACGAGCCGCCAGCCCTGGTTCGATGAAGAAGAGGTCCTGGCGAAGCGCGAATCCGACAACCTGCTGTACGTGGCGCTCACCCGCGCCGAACAGGGACTGATCGTGAGCGGCGCTGCCGACAAGAGCGCCTGGCTGCAACGGGTCGAGGCGGCGTGGCAGGGCATGGCGCTGCCAGCCGATCTGCCGCCAGCCCAAACTGCCGACACCAACCCGGAAGTGGCCGTAACGCCGCGCATCACCGCGCCTGCCATCGGGCAACGGCTTGCGCCCGCGCCCGTCAACCTGGCCACCGCACGCGGCGAACTGTTCCACGCCTGCCTTGAACGTCATGCGCCGCCAGGTGCGCCGCGCGACCTGCCGGCGCTGGCGACGCGCCTGGGCGTGGCGGCCGAGCTGAACGAGATCGAAGCCGGCGCCCGGGCGCTGCTTTCGCTGCCACATCTGGCGCGCTTCTTCGACCCCGCGCAGTATCGGCGCGCGCACAACGAGCTGGTGCTGCTGGATGCCAATGGGCGCGTGCAGCGGCTTGATCGCGTGGTGGAATTCGACGATGCGGTGTGGCTGGTCGACTATAAAACCGGTGACGACAACTGCAGCCTGCCGGATGCACAATTGGCCGAGCGCCATCGGTCGCAGCTGGCCGGCTACCGGATGCTGCTGGCTGGTCTGTACCCCGATAAACCGGTGCATGCCGCGTTGCTGCTGGCCGACGGCCGGCTGGTCGACCTCACGGCGGCGTAAGCGCGACCCCGTTCAATCCAGGGAGACACCATGTCCCGTACCCTTGTCCTGTTTTATTACTCGCCGCCCTGCTCGTGGGCTGCATTTCCTTCAACTCAGGCGAATCGCCCGCGCCCGATTACGCCGGGTGAAGGACTGGAATACCAGTGCCAATGCAAGAAGCCGGGGGGGCGACTTTGACCGACAAGCCGTTTGCTGAATCCTGTGCACAGAACCGCGAGCCGATCATTGCGGTGCTGCGCGACGTGTTCGCCGAATGCCGCCGGGTGCTGGAAATCGGCAGCGGCACCGGCCAGCACGCTGTCTATTTCGCGCCCGACCTGCCGCATCTCGTGTGGCAGACAGCCGACGTGCCGCAGCACCATCCCGGCATCCGGCTGTGGCTCGCCGAAGCCGCACTGCCCAACGTGCTGCATCCGCTGGCGCTCGACGTCAACGACACGGCCTGGCACAGCGGCCGCTATGACGCGGTGTTTTCGGCCAACACCCTGCACATCATGAGCTGGCTCGAGGTGGAGCGATTTTTCGAAGGCGTGGGCGCCGTGCTCGAGTCCGGCGGTGTGCTGGCCGTATACGGGCCATTCAATTACAACGGCACGTTCACCTCTGACAGCAACGCCCGCTTCGACGCCTGGCTGAAGGCACGCGACCCTGCTTCCGGGGTGCGCGACTTCGAGACAGTGGACGCACTGGCGCGCGCGCAGGGCCTGATCCTGCAGCAGGATATTGCGATGCCTGCGAACAATCGCACGCTCGTGTGGCGCAGGGCATAGGAGAAAAATACCTTTCTGCCTGCTTTGCCTTGCGGGTGGCTTTGCTATAACGAAACCATCGTGAAGCAGGGAATCCCCATGCGCATTGCCGAACTGATCCAACGCTGGAGCAAGGAGGGACATGCACGTACGGATGTGCGTGCCTACACCGTCCATTTGCCGCTGCGCGACGCCGCCCGCGTCGAAGCCCTGCATGTGATGTACCCCGGCCGCAGCGATTCCCAGCTGATGGCCGATCTGATCCGTGCTGCCCTCGACGAGCTGGAGGTGGCCATGCCCTACATCCCCGGCAATCGCATCATTGCCGAAGACGATTACGGCGACCCCATCTACGAAGACCTCGGCCCCACTCCGCAGTTTTACTCGCTGTCGCACGAAATCCTGCGCAGGCTCGCCGCCGTGCCGGCGGATAAATAATTGTCGAATTAATTTACATCTCACGCCTCGCCACGTGGCGCAAACACGCCATCAGTTTGTTTTTGCTTGCATTTGTTCTCCTGGCATGAGGATTGCTCGTTCTCCGCTACACTCCCTTCAACTGCGGATACCATGTACCTTGGCCCGGCTTTCCTCTTTGCAGCATTTGCCAGTCTGTTTTACGTACCTGGCTTTCTGGACATGCCCCTCGGCATGCTCACGCCGCGCCAGCTCGTTTCGCAACTGCTGTTCGCCGTGTTCGCGCTGATTTCGCTGGCATCGCTGGCGCGCTCGATCGAGCTCGACCCGGTGTGGCCGTGGCGGCCCGGATTCCGCCGCGCGATGAACTGGCTGCTGGGCCGCACGCAGTAATACTCCCGCCCACCGTTTGCCGGCACCCGGCATAAAATAACGGCTTTCCATTCCGGTCTGCCGTCATGCCCGTCAACCTCACCGCCCCCGATCCCGCCTCCCTGCTGCCGGTTGCCGGCGTCCGTCTCGGCATTGCCTCAGCAGGCATCAAGAAGCCCGGGCGGCGCGACATCACCCTGATCGAGTTGGTGCCGGGTTCGCGGGTCGCGGGCGTGTTCACGCAGAACCGCTTCTGCGCGGCGCCGGTGACGGTTTGCAAACAGCACCTCGGCCAGATTGATCAGAGCGGCGGCGCCATCCGCGCACTGGTGATCAACACCGGCAACGCCAACGCCGGCACCGGCGAGGAAGGCCTCGATCGCGCGCGCCGCACCTGCGAAGCGGTGGCCGAGCTGTTCGGTTGCAAGGCCGACAACGTGCTGCCTTTTTCCACCGGCGTCATCCTCGAGCCGCTGCCGATCGACAAGATCCTGCCGGCGCTGCCCGCGGCGAAGGCGGACTTGTCCCCAGCTCACTGGAGCGAAGCCGCGAACGCGATCATGACCACCGACATCGTCGCCAAGGGCGCGTCGCGCCAGGCGCAGGTCGGCGGCAAGACGGTGACGGTGACCGGTATCGCCAAGGGCTCCGGCATGATTCATCCCAACATGGCAACCATGCTCGGCTATGTAGCGACCGACGCCGCGATCGCACCGGCGCTGATGCAACAGCTGGTGAAGGCGGTGGCCGACATCTCGTTCAACTGCGTCACCGTCGACGGCGACACCTCCACCAACGACAGCTTCATCCTCATCGCCACCGGTCAGGCCTGCAACACTGAAATAGGCGACGCTGCCGGCGCAGATTATGCCGCGCTCAAGACTGCACTCAGCGAGGTCGCGATCGAGCTCGCGCAGGCGATGGCGCGCGACGGCGAAGGCGCAACCAAGTTCATGACCGTGAGCGTCGAGGGCGGCCGCGACCACGCCGAATGCAAGCAGATCGCCTACGCCATCGCGCGTTCGCCGCTGGTGAAGACTGCCTTCTTCGCGTCCGACCCCAATCTCGGCCGCATCCTCGCCGCCATCGGCTATGCGGGCGTGACGGACCTGGATGTGAATGCATTGAAGGTGTATCTGGGCGACGTGCTCGTGGCGGAAAACGGCGGCCGCGCCGCGAGCTACACCGAAGCGCAGGGCGCGGCGGTGATGAAGGAGGCCGAAATCACCGTGCGCGTGGTGCTCAATCGCGGCATGGTCAACGCCACAGTGTGGACCTGCGATTTTTCCTACGACTACGTGAAGATCAACGCGGAATACCGCACCTGATTTCTATCCCCGGGCCTCGCCCAACACCTGCCGCATCGCGCGGAAGCGCTTGCGGTACTGTGCCGGCGTGAGCATGACCTTGCGCCGGAACAGGCGGGCAAAGAAGGCGGCGTCCTCGTAACCCACCTCGTTGGCGATCGCCTCGATCGGGGCATCGCCGGATTCGAGCATCTGCTTCGCCTCCTCGATGCGCAGGGTGTGCACGTACTCCAGTGGCGACATGCCGGTGGCCGCGGCAAAGCGCCGCTTGAACGAGCGCTCGGGCAGGCCGGATAGCTTCACCAGGGCGGCCACGGGCGCGGGTTCCATGTAGTGGTCGGCGATCCAGGCCTGGCAGCGCGCGATGACGGCGTCGTCGACCTGGCGGGTGCGGGCGAGGCGGGCGAAGGGCTGCTGGCCGATCTGGTGCCAGTCGATGAGGTTGAGCCGCGCAACCTGCATGGCGGCGTCGACACCGGCACTGCGGGCGATGAGGTAGAGCGCGAGGTCGAGCCAGCTGGTGCCGCCACCGGCCATGACCAGCCGTCCGCCAACGCCTGCGACCACCAGCGCACGCTGCGCATGGACGCTGACGCCGGGGTAGTCGCGCGCGAGCGCGTCGCACCACGCCCAGTGCGTGGTGGCGTCGCAGCCCGCGAGCAGCCCGGCTTCGGCGAGCAGCATGGCGCCGGAGCAGGCGGTGGCGACTGTGGCGCCGCGCACGTGGCAGGCGCGCAGCCAGTCGATTTCCTCGCGGAAGCGTTCGGCGAGCGGGGTGCCGGGCGGCAGGTTCACTTCGGGCACGCAGACAAGATCGGCTGCGGGGCAGTCGGCGAAGCTATGCTCGACGACAATGGGCACGCCGTTGCCGACGATGACCGGGCCGGCGTTTCGCCCGACCAGCAGGGGCTGGAACAGCTGCGGCCCCGGTTCGCCTGCGACGACAAATTGCCAGTCGCGCCCGGCGCTGGCGAACAGGTCGAGCATGCCGTAGACCACCGAGGCGGAGGTCTCGGGGAAGACGAGGATGGCAATGGGGGCGGGCGGAGGCATGGCCGATTCGTCAGGTTCCTTGCCGGAATGGCTTTGGTCTCGAAAGGCGGTCGGGATTATTGTGCAGCATCGTCCTTTGCAGGATAGTCCAGCCTTGGCGCGGCCGGGCGAATCCGCCCTTTACAAGGAGACCGACCATGAGCCCTTACCGCACCCGTCTGCCCCAGCTCGGTGACCGACTCTTTCTTGCCGACAGCGGCATGGAAACCACATTGATATTTCACGACGGCATCGACCTGCCGTATTTCGCGTCCTTCGTGCTGCTGGAAGACGCGGCGGGCCGTGCGCGGCTGCGCGAGTATTTCGAGCAGCATATCCAGATCGCACGCGCCGCCGGCACCGGCATCGTGCTGGAAACGCCGACCTGGCGCGCCAATGCCGACTGGGGGGCCAAGCTCGGTTACGACGCCGCGCGGCTTGCCGCGATCAATCGCGCAGCGGTCGAACAGCTCGCGGAACTGCGCGACCAACTCGAAACCCCGGCCACGCCCATCGTCATCAGCGGCAACCTCGGCCCGCGCGGCGACGGCTACGTGGCCGACCGCACGATGAGCGTCGTCGAGGCGCAGGCCTACCACGCGCCCCAGATCGACACCTTTGCCGCCACCGCCGCCGACCTGGTCTCGGTGTTCACCATGAACTACGTCGAGGAAGCCATCGGCGTCGCCCGCGCGGCGCAGGCCGCCGGCATGCCTGTCGCCGTCTCGTTCACGCTGGAGACCGACGGCCGTCTGCCGTCCGGCATGCCGCTTTCCGAAGCCATCGAGGCGACCGACGCCGCCAGCGACGCGCACCCGGCCTACTACATGATCAACTGCGCGCATCCCAGCCACTTTGCGCACGTGCTGCACGACGCCGGCCCCTGGCGCGACCGCCTGCGCGGCATCCGCGCCAACGCTTCGAAGCGCAGCCACGCCGAGCTCGACGAGGCGACCGAGCTGGATGAAGGCGACCCGGCCGAACTCGCGGACGAATACCGCGCGCTGCGCACGCTGCTGCCCAGGCTTGCCGTCGTCGGCGGCTGCTGCGGCACCGACCACCGCCACGTCGGGGCGATTTGCGCGGGGCTGGTCGCGACGGCTGCCTGATGTGCGCAACGGGCGCTAGAATGGGGCTTTCAGGAGCCCCGCGCATGTCCGTTTCGCCCACCACCTTCGCCACCGCATCCTCCGCGCCGCAGCCGGCAGGCTGCGTGTTGGCCGGGCGGATGTCACAGCGGATCCGGGCTCGTTGCGACGGAACCCGCCGATGCCGATGCCCCTAATTCTCACCCCGGAGCAGGTCGCGTTCCTGCACGGCACGCTGTCGATGAACATTGGCGCGGTGGGACGCGACGGCTGGCCGTGCGTATGCCGGGCACAGGGCTGCGTGGTGGCACGCGACCGGCGCGCGCTGACGGTGCTGCTGTCTGCCTCGCGCGGGCGGGCGGTGCTGGAGGCGCTGGACGCGGGCAGTGCCATCACGCTGGTGGCGAGCCGCCCGGCAACGCACGCGACGCTGCAATTGAAGGCTTCGCATGCCACACGGGCAGGGGTGAGCGCGGCGCACCGCGCGGCGAGCGCACGCTGCGTGGCGGCGTTCGGCGCCGAACTGGAGGAGCTGGGCTACGCGCAAGGGCTGAAATCCACGCTGGCAAAGGTTCTGCCGACCGACGACCTGGTGGCGCTGCGCTTGATGCCGGAAATCGTGTTCGACCAAACCCCCGGGCCGGACGCCGGTCGCGTGCTGGCACACACATGAAAATTCTCCTGGAATCGCTGCGGCCCTGTCTCGACGGCGCCATCCCGGCGGTGGTGGCGACCGCATCGCCCGACGGCACGCCCAACGTGGCCTATGCCTCGCAGGTGCATTACGTGGATCCGGAGCACGTGGCGCTGTCGTTCCAGTTTTTCAGCAAGACACGCGAGAACGTGCTCGCCCATCCCTACGCGCAGGTGCAGGTGATCGAGCCGAAAAGCTTCCGCCACTTCCGCTTGAAGCTGCATTACCTGCGCACCGAAACGTCCGGCCCGCTGTTCGAATATATGAAGGCGCAGCTCGCGGGCATCGCGGCGCGTACCGGCATGGCCAAGGTGTTTGCGCTGCGCGGCGCGGACGTTTACCGCGTGCTCGACATCGAGAACGTCGATCCGCGCCTGCAGCCCGCACCGGCACCACCCGACGCACTGTTGAAACTGCGCGGAACGCTCGACCATCTCGGCGCATGCGACGATCTGGCGGGCCTGGCGGACCGCGCGCTCGCCGCGCTGGGACGGGGCTTCGGCATCCGCCACGCGCTGCTGACCATGCTCGACGAAAGCGGCGGCACGCTCTATACGCTGGCGAGCCTGGGCTACCCGGCTTCCGGCGTCGGCGCCGAGGTGGCGCTGGGCGAAGGCCTCATCGGCGTCGCTGCGCGCGAGGCCATTCCGGTGCGCATCAACCACCACACCGGTGACTACACCTACCACGCCGCGCTCCACGTGGCCGACCCGGCGTCCCCGCGCATCCCGCTTCCTGTGCTGGCCAATCCACACAGCCAGATCGCGGTGCCGCTGATGCACGGCACGCGCCTGGTCGGCGTGTTCTATGCGGAAAGCGAGCAGAACGCCTTTTTCAGCCATGCCGACGAGGACGCACTGGTCGTCTACGGCCGCCACCTTGCCGCGCTGATCGTCCAGCTCGCCGCGCTGCCGGACGACGCCGAACCCGCACTCGCCGTACCCGCGCCCCAGCCTTCCGGCGCGCCGCTCGCGGTGCGCTACTTCGCCCACGACCACAGCGTGTTCATCGACAACGACTACCTGATCAAGGGCGTGGCCGGCAGCATCCTGTGGACGCTGCTCAACGAACACGCGGCGAGCGGCCGGCGCGATTTCTGCAACCGCGAGCTGCGCCGCGACCCGCGCCTGCCGCTGCCGGACTTCGGCGACAACCTGGAGACGCGGCTGATCCTGCTGCAGCGCCGGCTCGCCGAACGCTGTCCGCAGATCGCGCTGGCGAAGACCGGTCGCGGGCGCTTCCGGCTGGAACTTGCGCGGCCGTTGCGGCTCAACGCCGCGCAACCCGGCAGCTAGCGCTGCATGCCCCCGCCCGCCAGCCAGCGCGCGCACGCCGCGCCCAGTTCGCGTTCGGCGCGCGCCTCGTAGTCGGCGCTGTCCTCGCGCGTCAGGGTGTCGGCCCAGCGGCCGTTGACGCCCTTGTGGATGAAGGTTTCCGCGCCGCCGTCCCAGAACGCACCGCCGAGCGGCACGCTTTGCGTCGCGTTCCGCTTCATCCAGTCGAAGCTGCAGTATTCGACGATCGCCGGCCAGCGCGCCTCGTCGATGTCGATGTCGAGGAAGGCCGCGATGCGCCGCATCTGCCCCGGCATGTCGCGCTTGAGGTCGGCGAAATGCAGCAGCATCACGTTCGGCAGGTGGCGGATCGCCCACCAGCTCCTGACGTGCTCCCAGAACGGCCAGAAGGGGTGGCCATCGCGGTCCAGCCAGTCTCGCCAGTACTGGCGGATGTCGGCGGGCGGCGGCTCGATCGCTGCGCCGACGCGCCCCGGCGTGTCGTTCAGCGCCGCGTACCAGGCTGAATTGGCATTGGCGTGATGGTTGTACATGCTCCACACCACGTCGCGGCCGTCGCGCGCGATGTAGAGGTATTTCGCGCGCGGTGAAAACACCAGCGCGTCGACCGGCAGGTGCGTCTTGAGGATGCGGCGATGCGTCTGCGCCTCGACCGCTTCCAGCTTGACGGCCTTGGGCGGCACACGCAGGTCGAGCCAGGGCGACATTGCCGCCACCGCCAGCGTCGGATCGCCGCCGAACAGCATCTGCGCGACGATCTGCTGCGTCCAGGTGGTGCCGGATTTGGCATAGGTGGCGATGACGATGTCGTCGCCGCGGAAGGCGAAATCGTTCCAGATGGTGGAATCGAAATGATGGTTGTGCAGTTCGCGGGCCTTGCGCGGCCAGATGATTTCGGGTGCGTTCATGTCGGTCTCCTGCAAGTTCGGATGTTCACTTGCGCGCCACCGCAGGCAGGTTCTTCGGCGTCAGATCGAAATACGGCGTCGCCACCTTGCCCCCCGGCGGCACGTAGGCTGGCGCCACCTGGCCTTTCGGGGCGAGACTCTTCACGTAGCGATAGATCGCCCTCAGATCGTCGTCGCTCATCGCCCGCAGGCTGGGCGACGGCATCGGCGGGCGCATCGGCAGGCGCGCACGCGCAAGCCAGGTTTTCTCGTCGATCTGCCGGAACAGCAAGCGCAGATTGGCCGGGTAGGTCGTGCCCCACGGGCCCTGCCAGCCCATCGCGTCGCCGGTCAGCCAGTCGGCCTCCGGCACCTGGCCGTCCTTCTGCATGTAACCGGGGGTATGGCAGTCGTTGCAGCCGGACGTCTGGATCAGATAGCGACCGTGGCGGATGTCGTCCGCCTGGCCGGCCCAGGCCAGGCTCGTCGATCCCGCGAGCAAAAGCGCGGCGATTTTCAGGGATGTGTTCATGTCCTCTCCTCGTTCGTCAGCGGGCGCACCCTGCACCCGAATGACCGAAAGCTTAGGCGCGTCGATGCCGGCGCGTTGCTAAGTCTTTGCTAGGCGGAGCCTAAATTTTTCTTAAGCGCGGGAGGGTCGGGCACGCGCGCGCCATCCGCTAGAATCACGGCATGACCGATCTCGCCGCCCTGCTGCCGCGCCTCGCGCACCTGCTCGACCGTCTCGACGCCCCGGCCGCCGCCGTGACGGACTGGAGAACCGTCCGCGCCGCGCGCTGGTCGGCGCAGGCGGGCGGGCTGAAGCCGATTCTGCATCCGCAGCGGGTGGCGCTGAAGGATCTGCTGGCGATCGACGAGCAGAAGCAGCGGGTCGACGCCAACACGCGCCAGTTCGTCGCCGGCCGCCCGGCCAACAACGTGCTGCTGACCGGCGCACGCGGCTGTGGCAAGTCCTCGCTGGTGAAGGCCGTGCACGCCAAGTACGCGCCCAAGGGGCTGCGGCTGATCGAGGTCGACAAGGCCGGGCTGCCGAGCCTGCCCGATCTGTTCGACTTGCTGGCGGACGCCGATTACCGCTTCATCGTCTTCATCGACGACCTCAGCTTCGCCGAGCACGAGCCCGGCTACGCCAGCCTGAAGGCCGCGCTCGACGGCTCGCTGGCGGGGCCCTCCGACAATGTGCTGATCTATGCCACCAGCAACCGCCGCCACCTGATGCCGGAATACATGGCGGAAAACCTGGAAACGAAACACCTGGGCGGCGAGGTGCATCCGGGCGAGGCGACCGAGGAAAAGATTTCGCTGTCCGACCGCTTCGGGCTGTGGGTGTCGTTCCACGTCATGGACCAGGACACCTACCTCGATATCGCGCGCCACTGGGCGGCTGCACTGGGCGCGCCTGCGGATGACCGTTTCGAGCGCGCCGCGCTGCAATGGTCGCTCGGCCGCGGCGCCCGCAACGGGCGGGTGGCGTGGCAGTTCGCACGCGACTGGGCAGGGCGCCAATGAATCAGGCTGCCATGACCGAGGTCGTAGCGGCAGTGCTGACCCAGCCCGACGGCCGCGTGCTGCTCGCGCAGCGCCCGCCGGGCAAGGTCTATGCGGGCTACTGGGAATTTCCCGGTGGCAAGGTGGAGCCGGACGAAGCACTGGAGGCCGCACTCGCCCGCGAGCTGCACGAAGAACTTGGCATCGTGATCAACCACCCCTGCCGCTGGATCACACGGGTGTTCGACTACCCACACGCAACGGTGCGGCTGAACTTCTTTCGCGTCTTCGAGTGGCAGGGCGAACCGCACCCGCACGAGGGGCAGGTCTTTTCCTGGCAACTGCCCGACGCGGTCGAGGTCACGCCGCTCCTGCCCGCCAATTTCCCGATTCTGAAGGCGCTGTCGCTGCCGCCCGTGCTGGGAATTTCGCACGCCGAATCACTCGGCGTGGACAGCTTCCTCGCGCGGCTGGATGTGGCGCTCGCCAACGGCCTGCGGCTGATCCAGCTGCGCGACAAGTCGCTGCCGGAAGACACGCGCCTGCAGCTGACACACGAGACCGTACGGCGCGCCCATCTGCATGGCGCGCGCGTGCTGATCAACGGCAGCCTGGGCCTGGTCAAGGCCACTGGCGCCGACGGCGTGCATCTCGACTCGACCGCCGCCGCCCGACTGAGCGCGCGCCCGGCTTGCGACTGGGTCGGCGTGTCGTGCCACGACGACGCCGAGCTGGCGCATGCCGCCGCGATCGATGCCGACTTCGCCCTGCTGTCGCCGGTGTTGCCCACGCTCACCCACCCGGGCGCAGCCACGCTGGGCTGGGAGACGTTCTCCGCCCTCGCCGCCGCCAGCCCGATCCCGGTCTACGGCCTCGGCGGGCTGGGACGCGACGATGTGGCGCTGGCGCAGTCTCATGGTGCGCATGGCGTTGCGCTGCTGCGGGGGGCGTGGACATGAAGCGGCTGCGCCAAGACCGCCCGCAGGGCGAGCATCAGGCGACGCACCCCTTGCGGGTGATGGCGCTCCCGCTGCTGCTGGTGATCGCGCTGGTGGCGATCGCCGTGGCCGGCTGGTGGCTGAAGCGGCCGGCCGAAGCGGTGGCGGTCGCGTGCGCCGACCCGCTGGCCGGCTGCAGTTTCAGCCATCGCGGTGCGCCGGCCAGCGCGCGCTTTTCGATGCAGCCGGTGCCGCTTGAAGCCTTCGAGCTCACCGTCACTGCGCCCAACGTTATCCGGGTCAGCGCGGAGTTCCAGATGGCCGGCATGGACATGGGCTTCAACCGCTACGACCTCCGAGCCACCCCTGATGGCGCATTTGCTTCGAAGGTCACTCTGCCGATCTGCATCAGCGGGCGCCACGACTGGATGCTCTACCTTGACCTGGACGGCTCGCGCTACGCGCTGCCCTTCAGCAGTCGCTGAAACCTGCCGTACATGTAAGCGTCACAGACGGGGCCTATAATCGGAAAACATTTTTTGAGAGATCGACACCATGCCAACCGAACATACCTATAAGCAGTTTGACGCCGAACTCGAAGCCGTGCGCGCCAGCGTGCTGAAAATGGGTGGCCTGGTCGAAGAGCAGATCACCAACGCCATCGAAGCATTGATCTCGGGCAACATGGACCTGGCCGACCAGGTCGACGCCAACGACCACAACGTCAACGCGCTGGAAGTGGCGATCGACGAGGACTGCACCCACATCATCGCGCGCCGCCAGCCGACCGCGTCCGATCTGCGCATGGTGATGATGGTGGTGAAGACCATCACCGACCTCGAGCGTATCGGCGACGAGGCGGCCAAGGTCGCACGCATGGCGAAGCTGATCCACCAGGCCGAACGCATCAGCCTGCCGCGCTTCTCGGAAGTGAAATACATGTCGGACCTGGTGCTCGACATGCTGAGGAAGGCGCTCGACGGCTTCGCCCGCCTGGACGCCACCAAGGCGGTGGAAATCGCGCGCCAGGACCAGTCGGTCGACGAGGAGTTCCGCCTCAACCTGCGCCACCTCATCACCTTCATGATGGAAGACCCGCGCACCATTTCGGTCTTCATCGACATCCTGTTCGTCACCAAGGCGATCGAGCGCATGGGCGACCACGCCAAGAACATGT
>JAJYXG010000043.1:0-17458 GCA_021791095.1 Pseudomonadota bacterium | reverse complement strand
GCGGCGGCCCCAGGTACCGGGGATCAGCAGCAGCACCAGCGCGATGGCATCGCTGATGAAGCCGGGAAAGACCAGCAGGCCGCCGGCGAGCAGCATGCGCCCGCTGGCGAACAGCGCGGCCAGCGGATGCGCGCCCGACTGCACCGAAAACAGCAGGCGCGCGCCCCAGGCGACGCGTTCGACGCGAATCAGCATGACGCCGGCTATGGCTGCCAGCAGCAGCCACAGCAGTACCCAGCCGCCGATGGCGCTGGCAACCCAGAAAATGCCGATCGCTTCCAGAACCGGAAACGACAGCAGCAGTAGCACAATCCAACCAAAGCGCATGACATGGAACCTTTGTTAGTCTTGACGAATTTACCCGATGTCGCGAGCGCCGAGAAACTGGCGCACGCGTTGATCGAAAGCCGGGCGGCGGCGTGTGTGAACGTTTTGGCGCCGTGCCGCTCCATGTACCGTTGGGAGGGGGGGGTGGAGACGGCGGAGGAAATTCCGCTGCTGATCAAAACCACCCGCGCGGCGTATCCGCTGGTTGAGGAAATCGTCCGCGTGCAGCATCCTTACGACGTGCCTGAACTGATTGCCACACCGATAACACACGGCCTGCCGGTCTATCTCGACTGGCTGGCGACGGAGACTGAGAAACATGATGAAGAATAAGTGGATACGTTTGCTCGGCGCCTTGCCCCTACTTTGGGGTGCGCTGGCGCTCTTTCCAGTGGTCCACGCCCAAGAATTTCTTGACCCCGAAGTTGCCTTCAAGTTCACCGCGCGTGCGCTCGACGCCAACACGCTGGAAGCGCGCTGGCAGATTGCCGACGGCTATTACATGTACCGCGACAAGTTCAAGTTCGAGGTGGCCGGCGCTACGCTTGGCGCGCCGAAACTGCCGGCCGGCAAGGTCAAGGAGGACGAGAACTTCGGCAGGGTCGAGACCTACCGCAAGGACGTACGCATTGCGCTGCCGATCCAGCGCACCGCGGGCACCACGTCGGTCACCCTGAAGACGGTTTCGCAGGGCTGCGCCGACGCCGGTCTGTGCTACACGCCGCAGGAAACGAGCGTGTCGATCAAGCTGCCGGCACTGGTCGCCGCCGTCGTGACGCCACCTGCCGCTGTGGCAGCGTCCACTGCAGCACCCGCTTCATCGGTTTCCGCGCTGGAGGGCCTGCGCAGCCTGGCGGGCGATGCGGGTCTGCCGAAGCTGCTGCCGCCTGACGAGGCCTTCCTGGTCGCGGCGACGATGGCCGATGCGCAGACGGTCAAGATCGACTACACGCTGACGCCCGATACCTACCTGTACCGTGACAAGCTCGCCTACGTCGTCAAATCGCCGGCCGACGTCAAAGTGGCGCGCGCCGACACGCCGGCGGGCGAGGTCAAGGAGGATCCGACCTTCGGCCGTACCGAGGTGTATCACCAGAATCTCTCCGCCAGCGTGACCCTGTCGCGCGCGCTCGCCGCCGGTGAACAGCTGGTGCTGGAAGCGAGCTGGCAGGGCTGCAACGAGGCGGTCGGGGTCTGCTATCCACCGATCAAGCGCGAGTTCTCGCTGGCGTCTGCGGGTGGCGCGGCCGTGGCGACAGCGGCTGCGGCCAGTACGGATGCGCCGGTCGAGCCCGCCAGCGAATCCGACACCTCGCGCATCGAGCGCGTGCTGAAAGGCGGCAGCTTCTGGCCGGTGATCCTCACCTTCTTCGGCCTCGGCCTGCTGCTGGCGCTGACGCCCTGCGTGTTCCCGATGATCCCCATCCTGTCCGGCATCATCGCCGGCCAGAAGAAGGATCTCACCAAGATGAGCGGCTTCCTGCTGTCGCTCGCCTACGTGCTCGGCATGGCGCTCACCTACGCGATCGCCGGCGTGGCGGCGGCGCTCTCCGGCACGCTGCTGTCGAATGCGCTGCAGAACCCGGTGGCGCTCGGCATCGGCGCCGGCATCTTCGTGTTGCTGGCGATGTCGATGTTCGGCTTCTTCGAAATCCAGCTGCCGAGCTTCATTCAGAGCAAGTTCTCCGACGCGTCGAACAGGATGAAGGGCGGCAATTTCGTCGGCGTCTTCTTCATGGGTGCGCTCTCCGCCGTCATCCTCGGCCCCTGCGTGGCGCCGCCGCTGGCCGCCGCGCTCGCCTTCATCGCGCAGACCGGCAACACCGTGCTGGGCGGCGTGGCGCTGTTCGTGCTGGCGCTCGGCATGGGGGTGCCGCTGCTGCTGGTGGGCCTGTCGGCCGGCGCCTTGCTGCCCAAGACGGGCGGCTGGATGAACGCGGTGAAGTACTTCTTCGGCGTGATGATGCTGGCGATCGCCATCTACCTGATCTCGCCGGTCATCCCGGACTGGATCGGCATGCTGCTGTGGGCGCTGCTCTTGATCGCCTCGGCGATCTACCTGCATGCGCTCGATCCGCTGCCGGCCCATGCGACCGGCTGGTCGCGGCTGTGGAAGGGCCTCGGCGTGGTGCTGCTGATCGGCGGCCTGGCGATCCTGCTCGGCATGCTGGCGGGCAGCCGCAACCTCTTGCAGCCGCTCGACGTATTCAAGGGTGGCGCCGGCGGTGGCGTGGCGATGGCGGCCGAGCAGAAAGGCCTGGCGTTCGAGAAGGTCAAGGACGTGGCCGAGCTCGATGCGCGCCTGGCGCAGGCCAAGGCAGACGGGAAAGCGGTGATGCTCGACTTCTATGCCGACTGGTGCGTGTCGTGCAAAGAGATGGAGACGTTCACCTTCAGCGATCCCAAGGTGCAGGCGCGCCTGGCCGACTTGGTGCTGCTGAAGGCCGACGTCACCGCCAACACCGACGCCGACAAGGCGCTGCTGAAACGCTTCAACCTGTTCGGCCCGCCCGGCCTGATCTTCTGGACTGCTGCAGGCGAACAGTCGGGCTACAAGGTGATCGGGTTCGAGAAGGCCGACAAGTTTCTGGCGAGCATCGATTCGGCGCTCGGCAAGTAAGCCGCTCCCCAAACCGACGCCCCGCGTGCGCAAGCCCGCGGGGCGTCGTCGTTTCAGTGACTCAAGGCTGCCGGCGGAGCAGCGCGATGGCGTCGAGCAGCGGCGTGACGACAGGCTGGATCTTGCGCCGCATCAGCGAGCCGATCGCGGTGGTCTTGAGGAAGATCGGCCGCACCGTGTCGGCGTCGACCGCGGCCAGCGCGTCGAGCGCGGCACAATCCGTTTCAAATTGGGGTGCTGCATCCAGCAAGGCCTGGCGTGCCGCGCTGCGGGTCGCTTCGTCGGCCTTGCGCAGGGGCGCGCACCACTGCGCCAGCGCGTTCAACGTGTGGTTCACCACTTCCTGGTTTTCCGGGCGATCGAGAATGGTCGCGGTGGTGGCGATGAAGGTCTGACCCTGCCCCGAGAACGCCTTGTCGAGCATCACGCTGTACGGGTTGTCGGCGAGTTGCGGCACGCTTGCGCGATCGACGCGCGCGGCGCGCGGGTTGGGCAGCGTGTCGGGCTGAAGTTCGAGGAAGGCGACGTAATACGAATTGCGGCTGCTGCCGCGCTTCCAGATCGCCAGCCGCTCGGCATCGGTCAGCACGCCCGAATACAGCATCACTGCGACGGTGTCGAGAATGCCGACGTCGTCCTCGTGCAGAAAGGCGAGATGCTCGACCAGGAACTCTGCCAGCGTGCGGCCCATGCTGCCTTGACACACCACGTCGCGCATCAGCATCAGCCGCGCGTTCTCGATGGTCGGCATGCACCACCAGGCGTAGCGCGCCAGTTCGTCGGTGAGTGCGGGCGAATGCACCACCGCGACCACCGCCTCTTCCTCGGCGATCAGCAACAGCTGCGCCAGATGCTGGGGGGAGAGCCCGGCCTGCGACTGCCGCGTCCAGCGCGTGAGGTGCACCGGGTAGCCGCCGGGCGAGCCCAGCGCATGGCCCGAGAGCAGTTCGCGCACGCGCTTGAGGTAGCGGTCGGAGCGCTCGTTGGGCTTCAGCGGCACGCTCGCCTCGCCCTGTGGGGTCAGCGCCCACAGCGTCATGTTCGACTCGTCGATGCGGACGGCCTTGAGTTCGGTGTTGAACAGAACGTTGAGGCGCAGTTCGTCTTCGGGGGACAGTTCGTCGTTCATCTGGAAAACCTTGTTTCATCCGCGAAGTTCGCGAAGCGGGTCTTTACTTTCGCGTTTCTTCGTGTCCTTCGCGGACAAAGCCTTTAAAGCGTCTTGAAGACCTCGCGCGCAGCCGTGATCGTGGCGTCGATGTCGGCATCGCTGTGTGCAGCCGAGACGAAGCCGGCTTCGAACGCCGACGGCGCGAGATAGATGCCGTGGTCGAGCATGGCGTGGAAGAAGCGGTTGAATTTTTCCTTGTCGCCCTGCATGACTTCAGCAAAGCTCGTGGGCGGCTTGGCCGCGAAATAGAGGCCGAACATGCCGCCGACCGAGTCGGCGCAGAAGGTGACGCCGGCGTCCTCGGCTGCGGTGTTGAGGCCCTTGACCAGTCGCTCGGTGCGAGCGGTGAGCGTCGCGTGGAAGCCGGGCTCGGAAATCGCGGCGAGCGTGGCCAGCCCTGCCGCCACCGCCACCGGGTTGCCCGACAGTGTGCCCGCCTGGTACACCGGACCGGTCGGCGCCAGCTTGTCCATCACGTCGGCGCGGCCGCCGAAGGCGCCGACCGGCATGCCGCCGCCGATCACCTTGCCGAGCGTGGTCAGATCGGGCTTGATGCCGAGCAGTTTCTGCGCGCAGCCGAGGTCGACGCGGAAGCCGGTCATCACCTCGTCGAAGATCAGGAGCGCGCCGTGCTGGTCGCACAGGCGGCGCATCGCGGCCATGAACCCGGCGGTCGGCTTCACCAGGTTCATGTTGCCGGCGAAGGGCTCGACGATGATGCAGGCGATCTCGTTGCCGATCTCGGCGAAGGTGCGTTCGAGCCCGGCGACGTCGTTGTAGTCGAGCACGATGGTCTGTGCCGCGACTTCGGGCGGCACCCCCGCCGAAGTCGGGTTGCCGAAGGTGAGCGCGCCGGAGCCGGCCTTCACCAGCAGGAAGTCGGCGTGGCCGTGGTAGCAGCCCTCGAACTTGATGAACTTGGAACGGCCGGTGAAGCCGCGCGCCAGCCTGATCGCGCTCATCGTCGCCTCGGTGCCGGACGACACCAGGCGGACTTTTTCGATGCTCGGCACCAGCTCGATGATGCGCTTTGCGATGGTGAGTTCAGCCTCGGACGGCGCGCCGAACGACAGGCCGTTGGCGGCGGCATCCTGCACTGCCTTCACCGTGCCAGGGTGGGCGTGGCCGAGGATGGCCGGGCCCCACGAGCCAACGTAGTCGATGTATTCGCGGCCGTCGGCGTCCCACACCCGTGAGCCCTTGGCGCGGCTGAAGAACACCGGGGTGCCGCCGACGCTCTTGAAGGCGCGCACCGGCGAATTGACGCCGCCGGGGATGACGTGTTGCGATTGTTCGAAAAGCTGTTCGTTGCGGGTCATTGTTCGGATTCCGTTACAAATAATTGGTTGAGGGCGTGCGCGGCGGCGCGGATGTCGGGGGCGTCGAAAACGGCGGACAGCACGGCAAGGCTGTCGGCGCCGGCGTCCAGCAATTGCGAAGCATTTTCCAGCGTGATGCCGCCGATGGCGACGATGGGAACGCGGATGACACGGGTCGCGGCACGCAGCAAGTCGGCATCGGCGCGGCCAGCAGCCGGCTTGGTCGGCGATGGGAAAAAGCTGCCGAAAGCAACGTAGTCGGCGCCTGCCGCCTGAGCCGCCTGCGCGACTTCAAGGCTCTGGTAGCACGAGGCGCCGATGAACTTGTCGCGACCGAGGATGATGCGCGCTTCGCGCAGGCTGCCGTCGTCGCGGCCCAGGTGGACGCCGTCGGCGTCGCATAAATCGGCCAGTCGCAGGTCGTCGTTGACGATCAGCGGCACATTGAAGCGATGGCACAGCGCAACCAGTTCGCTCGCCTGCTCGTGACGGCGCGCAACATCCCCCGACTTGTCGCGGTACTGCACCGCGGCCACGCCGCCTGCCAATGCCGCTTCGACCTGCATCAGCAGGCGTGCGGTGTCGGCGGTTTCGGGGGTGATGGCATAAAGGCCAACCGGGAATTCAAGCATGGCGGGATTATTCAAATTGTGAACAATTCAGGCGTTGCCTTCGGTC
Organism: Pseudomonadota bacterium; assembly: GCA_021791095.1. Classification (GTDB taxonomy): domain Bacteria; phylum Pseudomonadota; class Gammaproteobacteria; order Burkholderiales; family Thiobacillaceae; genus Thiobacillus. The sequence continues at coordinate 11,343 of JAJYXG010000043.1, read as the reverse complement.
TGTCCATCCTGCGCCCAGAAGAAGCGCTCGGGGATGTATTGCCCCATGCCGGGGCGGAAGGCGGCCTTGAGTGTTTCATAGGTGAAGTTCTGCGCGTCGCGCACCGCCTGCGGCACGTCCTGGCCGTAAGCCAGGGTGGCCGCGATGGCCGAGGCGAGGGTGCAGCCGGAGCCGTGATAGCTGCCGGGCAGGCGGTCCCAGGCGTCGGTCTGCACATGGCCGTTGGCGTCGTACAGGCTGTTCAGCACGCGCGGCGTGGCCTCGTGGGTGCCGGTGATGAGCACGTATTCGCAGCCGAGGTCGGTCAGGTGCTTGGCGCAGGCGGCGAGATCGAGGTCGTCCTCGTCCGACTCGAACAGCGCCAGCCGGCGCGCTTCGTGGCTGTTGGGCGTGAGGATGCTGGTCTGCGGGATCAGGAGGTCGCGCATGGCGGCGATCATGTCGTCGGTGGCGAGTTCGTCGCCGCGCCCGGATGCCAGCACCGGGTCGAGGATGACGGGGATGTCAGGGTAGTCGGCGAGGATTTCGGCGATGACCGCAATCGATTCGGGGCTGCCCATCATGCCGAGCTTGAATGCGGCCACCGGCACGTCTTCCAGCAGCATGCGCGCCTGGTCCATCACCCATTCGGCGTCGATCGCCAGCACTTCGTCGACCCGGGCGGTGTCCTGCACGGTGATCGCGGTGATCACCGACAGCGGGTGGCAGCCCATGCTGGCGAGCGTCAGCAGGTCGGCCTGGATGCCCGCGCCGCCGGTCGGGTCGGACGCAGCGAAGCTGAGCACCAGCGGCGGCGTGGGTTTGGGGGAGAAAATAGGCGGCATGGCGTCACTGCTTTAAAATCAACGCCCAATTTTAGCTGATTCCCCCTGCCCCCATGCCTGAAACGCCTGAATACAAAAGCTGGATGTGCCTGATCTGCGGCTACATCTATCACGAGGAAGCCGGCGCGCCCAACGATGGCATTCCACCCGGCACGCGCTGGGAGGACGTTCCGATCAACTGGACCTGCCCGGATTGCGGGGCGCGCAAAGACGATTTCGAGATGGTGGCGCTGTAAGGCCTGTCCCCATGCCGGCGACGATCTGGGTGGGGCGTTGGCGAAGCGGGGATTTGGCCATAGAATCCCATTCGGCCTTTGGGGCTGTCCTGTCAATGGTATTGTTGGACCGAGCGATAGGGTAATAATCAATCAGGAGACAGTAATGATAATACGGTGGATGACAGCTTGGGTATTGCTTGTTTTTTCGACGGGCGCATGGGCGATTGCCCCTTATATTCAAGGGAACCCGGTTGCCGGAGGTAATGTACAGGCTGTGGCGACGGTGGTGGAGGCCAAGCTCAAAGCCAATGGATTCAAGGTGGTTGGCAAATATTTCCCCAAAGACTTGGCGGGGTATGGCGTGGTGATTGCCACCGATGGGGATATGCTCCGCGAAGTCGGGTCGGTCGGTGAATATGCCGTGCTGGGTGCGGCGATTCGCGTGGGCGTGAAGGCGGATGGCAGCGTAGCCTATACCAACCCGGATTACTGGTACCGCGCCTATTTCCGCAAGGCCTTTGACAAGAAAGAGGCTGCAGTCAAGGCGCTGCAAGCACGTTTGCAGGATGCGCTGGGCGCCGGCAAGGGGCAGGGCGGGGACGAGCCGTCCGCAAACCTGGGCAATTACCGTTACATGATCGGCATGGAACGTCTGGATTCGCACAAAAACAAATTGGCCGAGTACGGCAGCTTTGCCGAGGCGCTGAAGACCGTTCGCGAGAACCTTGCCAAAGGGGTGGGCAAGACGACTAAGGTCTACGAAATCGTCATTCCAGATCGCAATTTGGCCGTATTCGGGGTGGGAATGACTGATGGCAGCAGCAGCGACGGCGAATGGCTCAAGCGAATCGAAATGCAGGACAACATCGCGGGTCTGCCTTACGAAATTTATGTGATCGGCAATGAGGTGGGTTCACCGCACGGCCGTTTCCGCATCGCTCTGGCTTTCCCTGATGTGGGGATGGGGCAGTTCATGCGCATTTCGTCCCTGCCAAATGACATTATCGAGACCATGGGGGCCGTTGCCGGCGTCGAAAAGAAATCCAGCGGGGAGGCCTGGCAGTAAGGTTGCGCCTTGCGCGGACAGGAAAAGGGCGCTGCATTGCAGCGCCCTTTGTTATTTGCAGACCCAAAACGTGCATAAGCCGGGGATGTGGACACTAAAGAAGCCTGCGGCGCTGCCGTAATGGTAAGCAGACAGGGTATGCGGCATGTGCCGCGTGCCTGAATCCTGGTGGAGAAAGCGTGTGGACAACGAAGCATTGAAAGGCGTCAAGGTGATGGTCATCGATGACAGCAACACCATACGTCGCAGCGCGGAAATCTTTTTGAATCAGGCAGGCTGCGAAGTAATTCTGGCACAGGATGGCTTCGATGCGCTGTCAAAAATAACCGATCACGAGCCGGACGTTGTGTTCGTGGACATCATGATGCCGCGTCTCGACGGCTATCAGACTTGTTCGCTGATCAAACGAAATTCGAAATATCGTGGCACGCCGGTCATCATGCTGTCGTCCAAAGACGGCCTGTTCGATCGTGCGCGCGGGCGCATGGTGGGGTCGGATCAATACCTGACCAAGCCCTTCACCAAGGACACGCTGCTGACGGCAGTGCGCGAGCACGCCTGCGCCGGCGCTTAACTGTTTTTCAAGGAGCAAATATTATGGCGATCAGCCGCATTCTGGTTGTAGATGATTCCCCCACCGAGCGTTTCTTCCTGTCCGAGCTGCTGGTCAAGAACGGCTATCTGGTCAGCATGGCTGAAAGCGGCGAGGAAGCCGTGGCGCAGGCCAAGCAGACCCTGCCCGATCTGATCGTGATGGATGTCGTGATGCCGGGCATGAATGGCTATCAGGCAACCCGCATGATCACCAAGGAAGAGGCCACCAAGCATATTCCGGTCATCATGTGTACCACCAAGGGTCAGGAGACCGACAAGGTCTGGGGCATGCGTCAGGGCGCGAAAGCCTACCTGGTGAAACCGGTCAAGCCGGAAGACCTGCTGTCGCAAATCAAGGCGCTGGACTGAGCGATCCACCATGGCCAAGAAATTCAATCTGCGCGAATTTCAGACCACGCTTTCGCAGCAGTTGCAGGCCGCGGCCAGTCGCGACAACACCGGTTCCCGACTGGGTTTCCGGGTAGGCGAGGCGAACTGGCTGGTGAGCCTCTCCGATACCGAAGAGGTCATCCCGGTGCCCCCCATTGCCAAGGTCCCCGGCGCACGTCGCTGGTTTCGTGGCGTTGCCAATATTCGCGGCAACTTGTTTGCCGTGAGCGATTTTTCAGACTTCATGGGGCAGGGCGTGACGCCTGAGCACGCCGATTGCCGTCTGCTGATTCCGCACCACGATTTTGGCGTGAATGCGGCGCTACTGGTGCGCAGCACCCTGGGCCTCAAGAACATCAGCCGTTACCAGTTGCGCAGCGATCGTACGGCAAGTCATCCCTGGATTGCACGCCAATACGCCGACGAAGCGGGCGGCGACTGGTGCGACATGGATTTCGGGCAATTACTCGGCGATGCCGAGTTTCTCAAGGTTGAAGCGCAGTTTGGCAACTGATTGATATTGAAAACAGGGCGCGCTGGCGCCGATGAGTGGAGATAAGACAATGAACGTGGCGACAACGATGAATGGCCTGAAAGGGCTGGCCGGCCGGATGACGGAAAAGATCACCGGCAAGAGCGGGGGTGAACACACTGCCCTGATCATGCAGAGCGTACGCAAACTGGCTGACAAGGAGCCCGGACGCGTGCCCCTGATTGGCCGTCTGCCCGTCGAAAAACAATATCTCTACACCGGCGGCACCCTGGTGGTCTCGTTGCTCCTGGCGGCCGGCTTCACCGTGTGGGGCTCGGTCCAGCTCAACAACCGTGCCGGCTACGAAGCCCGCGCGGGCGAACTGAAGGTGTTGTCGCAGCGGCTGCCGCTGACAGCGCAGCAGTCCGTGCTCGGTAACGTCACCGCCTTCAAGCGGCTGGCGGAGGGCAAGGATGTGTTTCAAACAACCCTGACCGGTCTGGTCGAGGGTGACGACGAGGTGCCCGCTTCCGGCGGCGCAGCGCGCGAGACGCTGGAGAAAATCTCCGGGCAGTGGAAAAAGTTCAATCCGCAGGTCGTGCAGATCCTGTCGCAGCAGAAAAACCTGGTGGAACTGAACGAAAGCGTCAAACGCATTAACGCCCTGAGTATCGATTTGCAGGAGGTGGCCGAGCAGCTTACCAGCCAGCTGCTGGACTCAGGATCCGGTGTGCGCGAAGTTTCGCGTGCCAACCACCTGGTCATGCTGAGCCAGCGCATGCCGAAGAACGCCAACCTGCTGCTGTCGGCCGACCTGATCGACCCCGAAGTGGTCTTGCAGTTGGAGAAGGACACCACCTCGTTCCGCGACACGGTGCAGGCACTGATGCAAGGCGCCGCCAGTCGCAATGAAGACAGCATGATGACCCTGGAAGATCTGGGTGAAAACATGGGTGACATGGTCGAGGCGGTGGGCGAGGTGCTTGCCAATACGCAGCCGCTGCTGCAATCCAAACTGGCGGCGAACAACCTGTTCGTCGGCAGCGACGCCCTGCTGCAGGATACGAACGAGTTGTCGAAGGATTACCAGTCCGTTGGTGGCGCCGGCTATCTGCTGGCTGCGCTGTTCGGCCTGCTGGCGATTGCGTCACTGGTGATGCTGGGTCTGGTCAACATAAATGAAACCAAGTCGCGGGCCCGCAAGAGCGAAGAGGAAAACAGGCGCAACCAGGAAGCCATTCTGCGGCTGATGGACGAACTGGGCGAACTGGCCGAAGGCAACCTCGCCATCAACGCCAGCGTGACCGAGGACATCACCGGTGCGGTGGCTGACTCGATCAACTACACGGTTGAAGAGCTGCGTAGCCTGGTGCGCGGCATTAACAACGCCACGATGCAGATGGATCAGGCGGCCAGCCAGGCCGGTCAGGTGTCCGAGTCGCTGCAACAGGCGGCGCGCCGTCAGACGGAGGAAATCGAGGAAACCTCGGCTGCGGTGGTGAACCTGGCGCAGTCGGTGCAACAGGTGTCGGGCAACGCCGCCGAATCCGCCCGCGTGGCCGAACAGTCCCTGGCGGCTGCTGAAAAAGGCCAGCAGGCGGTGGCCAACGCCATTGCCAGCATGAACGGCCTGCGCGAACAGATCCAGGAAACCTCGAAGCGAATCAAACGTCTCGGCGAATCGTCGCAGGAAATCGGCGAGATCGTCGAACTGATTTCCGACATTACCGAGCAGACCAACGTGCTGGCGCTCAACGCCGCCATTCAGGCGGCGTCCGCGGGTGAGGCCGGACGAGGCTTCTCGGTGGTGGCGGAGGAAGTGCAGCGGCTGGCGGAACGTTCGGCCGATGCGACCAAGCAGATCGCAGCGATCGTGAAGACCATTCAGTCGGATACCCATGACACCGTGGCGGCGATGGAGGTCTCGACCCAGGGCGTGGTCGAAGGCGCCAAGCTGTCCGACGCCGCGGGCCAGACGCTGGCCGAGATTGGCGATGTGTCGAAAAAGCTGGCCGGACTGATTGCCGACATTTCTTCGGCCACCCAGAACCAGGCGGAATCGACCGCCAAGGTGGCGGAAACCATGCAGGACATCAAATCCATCTCGGCGCAGACCACCAGTGGCACGCAGCAAACCGCCGAGTCGATTGGCGGCATGAAGCAGCTGGCGCAGGATCTGAAGAACTCGGTTGCGGGCTTCAAGCTCGCCTGATCGGACTAGCAAAACGCGAAGCGAGCAGCCGATCACGGCCACTGCAATCAACCTCGGGAACAACACACCATGAGCGCCTTACTCGATTACGATACCGGCCCGTTGAACTGGGTGCGCGGAGACATCGATGCCGCCCTGCAGGCTGCCCTCGGGCGCGTGCAGGCCTATAGCGTGGATGCCGATTTAACCAATGCCCTGCGGCTGGCGCACGACGACGCGCACCAGGTCACGGGCGCGCTGCGCATGGTTGGACTGGAAGGAGCAGCCACGCTGGCGGCCACGCTCGAATCCATCCTCGACGACATCAATGAGAACCGCATCTCGGCAAGCGACGATGTGCTGCGCGCCCTGCGCAATGCCTTGGAAGGTCTGCAACGCTGGGTCAAGGATCTGGCTGACGGTCGCGGCAGCGGCGAGTTGGCGCTGTTCCCCCTCTACAAGCGCCTGCGCGAACTGCAAGGCGCCGAGCGGGTGTTCGAGGGCGAATTGTTTTTCCCCGATCTGCGTTCGCGGGTGCATGGCAAAGCCGCAAATGATGGCCTGACGCAAGAGGCGCTGGCGGCCGAAGTCAAAGTCGCGCGCGGTCTGTTCCAGCGCGGCCTGCTGGCTTTCCTGCGCAATGTCGAGGCGGACCAGGGGCTGCAGCGCATGCGTGATGCATTGGCCGCGATCGAGCGCATCGCGCCGTCGCAGGCTTCGCAAACTTTCTGGTGGGCCTGCGTCGGCTTTGTAGACAGCCTGATCGCACGTGGTGTCGAAGCCGATTTCCACGTCAAGCAGCTGCTTGCCCGCGTCGACCTGCAGATGCGCCGCCTGATGGAGGGTTCGCCGCAGGTTGCAGAACGCCTGCTGCGCGACGCCCTCTTTTTTGTGGCAAAAAGCCAAGCCCTGGATGGCCGCGCTGCCGAAGTCCGCTCGACGTTCGCCCTCGATCGTTACCTGCCAGGCCGCGGCATGCTCGATCCCGAAGAGCTGGCACGCATGCGCCCGGTGCTGGATGCCATGCAGGCCGCCCTGAAAGCCGCGCGCGATCACTGGCACGCCTTTGTGGAAGGCAACGCCGAGCAGCTGGAACAGTTTCAGATCCAGTTGGTGCGCATGCAGCCGCAGGCGCAGATGCTCGAAAGCAGTGGCCTGATGCCCCTGCTGGATGATCTGGGCGCAGCAGCCCTTACCGCTGCCGGGCGTGAAGGCGATGCGCGCGAGCAGATCAATCTGGAAGTCGCGTCCACGCTGCTGTATATGCAGAACGCCGTTGACCAGGAAGATGTCCTGCACGCCGATTTTGCTGTGCGCGCCCAAGGCCAGCAGGCACGCTTGCGCGCATTGATCGAAGGCCGCGAGATGCCGGCCGATGTCGCAGAATCCGCCAATCAGCGTGAAGCCGAGCGCGAGATGCTGGTGCACATGGCACAGGAGGTCGGCCAGAACCTGCATCAGATGGAGGAGGCGCTGGATGCCTTCTTCCGTGACGAGAATGAGCGCGAAGCCCTGGCCAACCTGCCCGGCCTGGCACAGCAGGCGCAGGGTGCGCTGACCATGCTGGAGCTGCCGGATGCCGCCAGCCTGCTGGCCGCCGCCACCGAAGCGGTGCAACCGTTCGCCAGCGAAGGCCACCCAGACGAGGCAACCCAGCAGCGTCTGGCCGATGCATTCTCAAGTCTTGGACTGTATATCGAGTCCTACTGCGCCGGGCGTGCTGACGCCGCCAGAATCCTGCGTCCGACCCTGATCGAATTTGGCGTGATCGTTGCTGATAACGTCGATGACAGCACGTTTGACGATACCGTCGAAGCCGGACTGCCCGCCCGCAAGGCCGGGGTGCAGGAAAATTATCTGGAATGGCGCGATCAACCTGACGACGCCACAAAAAAAAAATTCCTTGATGCGCTGACCGAGCTCAGCCGCGACGCTGAGCTGATCGACGACGCCACCCTGAAACAGCAGACGCGTGCTGCGCTCGACGCCAGCCGCGATGCAGCCGAAGCGCCGCTGGCGCTGGATGCGGATATTGCAGCCCTGACCGGGCTGCCGCTACCGGAGCGGGCTGCAGTCGAAATTCCGCAGATGCATGAAGAGGCTGCCCCGGCACCCATCGACCTGATGGTGGAGGAGACGGCAACCGCTGAGGCAGGTGAAGAACGGCAGCCGGTCGAAACCACCAGTGCGCCTGCATTCAGCACGGAGGTTGAGCTTGCGCAGCCTGAACTCGCTGCCGAACCGGTGATGACGGCGCCAGCTGAAGCAGCAGCGCCCGCAGCCGGCGACAATGCGCCCGTCGAGGACACCCTTGTGGTGACGATCCCCGCGGAGGTCGAACCGGAACTGCTGGAAATCTTCCTGGAAGAGGCCAGCGAAGTGCTGGCGACCATGGGCGAGGCCAGAGAGGCCTGCCAGAGCAACCCCGACGACCAGGCTTCACAGACAGTCATCCGCCGTGGCTTTCACACGCTGAAGGGCAGTGGCCGCATGGTCGGTTTGAACGATCTGGGCGAAACCGCATGGCGTCTCGAACAATTGTTGAACGGCTGGCTGGCGGAGAAAAAACCGGCCAGCAGCGACCTGCTGCGCCTGATCGGACGTGCCCGCGGCGTATTCCAGGACTGGGTGGACGCGCTTCAAGCCAATCAGCCTGTGGTGCTGCCGGTTTCCGCCTTGCTGGCCATGGTGGATTGCGTGGCGCAGGGACATCCGCTGGATGCAGCGCCAGCGGCGATCGAAATTGCTGCGGCATTGCCCGAAACCGTGGCAGAAGCTGAGCCGGCTGCCGGGCATGACAATGCCATCGATGTGCTTGAGCAGGGTGCGGCTGCAGGTGTTGAAGAAATCAGCGCCGAATTGACTGTCGCGACAAGCGAGCCTGAAAGCGAGGAAGGGGTACTGACCCAGGCCGACGCTGTGCAGCCCGAAGTGCCCGCGCTGGTGGTGGGCGCCCTCATCGAATACGCAGTCGCGCCTGCCGTCGTCGAACCCGCAGAAGCGGTTGCCTCGAACGACGCCGATACAGAACCGTCTGTTCCCCATGGGGACACCCATGCCATATGGGCAGAAGCCGACATGGCAGCCTATGTGCCTGACGAGGTCTGCATCGGTTCGATCTGCCTATCCAGCGGTTTGTACGATATTTTCATGACCGAAGCACACCAGCGCCTGGCTGTGCTGCAGGAAGAAGCGGAACGTCACGCAGAGATGGCCAACAGCACCGTCAGTGAACATGCGCGTCGCGCAGTACATACACTGGGCGGCATTGCGGGCACCGCGGGCATCACGGTCCTGTCCGAACTGTCGCACGCACTCGAGCAGTACTGGAACCGTTTTGTGCAAGTGCCCCTTCCGACTGCGCATTTGTCGCTGGTTCAGGACACCGTCGCGCGTCTGCACGAGATGATCACGACCATCGAAAGCGGTCAGCTGCCCGAGGCGGCAAGCGATCTGATCGCGACGCTGGGCGAACTTGAAGACGAACAGGCCGTGCCGGCAGAGGCATCCGTCCCCACGCTGGCGGACGAGACGACGGATGTCGTTGTCATGCAGGCTGTCGAAACCCCCGTTGAGCCTGTCGCTGAAGCAATGCCCATCGATGCGGACCGTGTCGTCGAGCCGGCCGAAACTCCGCACGCCGAGCCTGCATCCGGCCTGCTGGACGTCAGCGCACTGGTCCCCGATACCAAATCTGCCGCACCGGCGCCGGTATTCGAACGGCGCGAAGTGGACGATGAAATCGATCAGCAGTTGCTGCCGATCTTCCTTGAGGAAGCCGACACCCTGGTGCCGGATACCAGTGCGCAACTGCGCGCCTGGAAAGCCTCGCCGGGCGAAGCGGCCGCGCGCGACGCCCTGCGCCGCAATCTGCATACCATCAAGGGCAGCGCCCGCATGGTCGGTGCGATGCGCCTGGGCGAGCTGACGCACGTGATGGAGTCGCGTGTGATCGCGGTGATCGAAGGGCACCTGGCCGCGAGTGAAGAGGTGTTCGAGACGCTGGAAGCGCAGCTCGATCGCGTGGCCGAGACGGTGGAACGTCTGAAACTGGGCGACCTGTCGCCCATGCCCGATGACGCCGCCGCGCCGCTGGAAGCACCGATCGAACCGGTCCTGGCTCAGGCCGCATCGGCCCATGCGGTGACCGCCACCGTGGCCGATATTCAGGCGCCCGCGCAGCCGGCCACCCGTGAGGCCAATGCGCTGACCCTGCGCGTACGCGCCGACTGGGTCGACCGCATGGTCAACCAGGCCGGCGAAGTGGCGATCGCGCGCTCGCGGATCGAAAGCGAAGTGTTCGCCTTCAAGCGCCACGTCAATGAATTGTCGGAAGCGCTGGTGCGCCTGCGCGGACACATCCGCGAGGTCGAGATCCAGGCCGAATCGCAGATGCAGGCGACGTTCCAGACGCAAGGCGTGGCCGAACAGTTCGATCCGCTGGAGTTCGACCGCTTCACCCGCTTCCAGGAGGTCACCCGCTTCCTGGCCGAGAGCGTGAACGACATCTCTACCGTGCAGCACATCCTGCTGGCCCGCCTGGGCGAAGCGGATGCAGCGCTGATCCAGCAGACGCGGCTGAACCGCGAACTGCAGCAGGATCTGCTGCGGGTGCGGATGGTGCCGCTGTATTCGGTGGCCGAGCGTCTGTACCGCACCGTGCGCCAGACCGCGCGCGACGTGGACAAGCGTGCCCAGCTCGACATCCAGGGCGGCGAGCTGGAAATCGACCGCTCGGTGCTGGAAAAGGTGACCGCACCGCTGGAGCACCTGCTGCGCAATGCGCTGGCGCACGGCATCGAAACGCCCGAGGAACGCCGCGCCGCAGGCAAGGCCGAATTCGGCGAAATCGTGCTGTCCGCGCGCCAGTCCGGCAACGAAATGATGCTGACCGTTAAGGACGACGGCGCCGGCCTCAACTACGCCCGCATCCGCGAAAAGGCCGAAGCCAACGGTCTCCTGCTGCCGGGTGTCGAGCCGACCGAAACGCTGCTGGCGCAGATGATCTTTGCGGCCGGCTTCTCCACCGCCGAAACCGTCAGCCAGGTCTCCGGCCGCGGCGTCGGCATGGACGTGGTGAAGAGCGAAATCTCCTCGCTCGGCGGCCGCATCGACATCAGCTCGACGCCGGGCGCCGGCACCAGCTTCAACATCTATCTGCCGCTCACCCTGGCAATGACCCAGGCGGTGATGATCCAGGCGGCCAAGCACGATTACGCCCTGCCGACGCCGCTGGTGCAGCAGGTGCTGGAACTCAAGCCGGGTGAACTCGGGAAGGCGATGTCAACGGGCGAAGTGACGTGGCGCGGAATGCGCTATCCGTTCTCCTACCTGCCGCATCTGCTGGGCGACACCGAGGCGGTCCACGAAGTGCAGCGTTACAACCCGGTTGTGCTGCTCGCCAGCGGTTCCAGCCACGCGGCCGTGCTGGTCGACACGATCGAGGGTACGCGCGAAATCGTGGTCAAGAACATCGGACCGCAGATGGCGCGGATTACGGGTGTGGCGGGGGCCACGGTGCGCGGCGACGGTCGCGTGATCCTGATCCTCAACCCGGTGCCGCTGGCGCTGCGCTGGGCCAGCATGCC
>JAJYXG010000002.1:0-2863 GCA_021791095.1 Pseudomonadota bacterium | reverse complement strand
GTTCACCCACCCCGCCTAAACGCCTACAATGCCGGGTCTCACTGGCGGTCCTTTACACCATGTTCACCGGCATCATCCAATCCATCGGCCGCATCCACGAATACGAAGCACGCGGCGCCGACGCGCGCATGGTCATCCTCGGTGGCGGTCTGGACTTTTCCGACGTCGCGCTCGGCGACAGCATCGCGGTCAACGGCGTCTGTCTGACCGCCGTGGCCCTGACGCCCGACAGCTTCACGGTCGATGTCTCGGCCGAAACGCTGCGCGTCACCACCGGCTTCGTCCCCGGCGCCGAGGTCAATCTGGAAAAGGCGCTGCGCCTGGCCGACCGCCTGGGCGGCCATCTAGTCTCGGGGCACGTCGACGGCGTCGGCACGGTGTACCGCTTCGTCCCGGTGGGCGAATCGCACCTGCTGGAAATCGACGCGCCGCGCGAGCTTGCGCGCTACATCATCCGCAAGGGCTCGATCACGGTAAATGGCGTGTCGCTCACGGTCAACCAGGTCGATGGCGCACGCTTCGCGCTCAACCTGATTCCGCACACGCTGGAAATGACCACACTCAAGCATCTGCAGGCGGGCAGCCGCGTCAACCTGGAAGTCGACATGATCGCGCGCTACGTCGAGCGCATGATGCAATTCACCAACACAACGGACAAAGACTGATGAGCCTCGCCTCCACCCTGGAAATCATCGAAGAACTCAAGGCCGGCCGCATGGTCGTGCTGGTCGACGAGGAAGACCGCGAAAACGAAGGGGATCTCGTGATGGCCGCCGAGCACGTCACCCCCGACGCGATCAACTTCATGGCCAAATACGGCCGCGGCCTGATCTGCCTGACGCTGACCGACGACCGCTGCCGCCAGCTCGGCCTGAAGCAGATGGTCTCCGACAACCAGACGCCGCACGGCACCGCCTTCACCGTGTCGATCGAAGCGGCCGAGGGCGTGACCACCGGCATCTCGGCGGCTGATCGCGCCGTTACCATCCAGGCCGCAGTGAAGCGTGACGCCAGGCCCACCGACATCATCCAGCCCGGCCACATCTTCCCGCTGCGCGCCCAGCCCGGCGGCGTGCTGGTGCGTGCCGGCCACACCGAAGCCGGCTGCGACCTGGCGGGTCTCGCGGGGCTCGAAGCCGCTTCCGTCATCTGCGAAATCCTCAAGGACGACGGCACCATGGCGCGCCTGCCCGACCTGGTGCCGTTTGCACAGGAACACGGCCTGAAGATCGGCGCCATCGCCGACCTGATCCACTACCGCAACCAGACAGAGAGCCTGGTCGAACGTGCTGCCGACCGACTGATCCAGACCGTCTACGGCGCCTTCCGCCTGATCGCCTACCGCGACAAATGCGCCGGCGAAACCCACCTGGCGCTGGTGAAGGGCGAAATTCACGCTGACAAGGAAACCCTGGTACGGGTGCATGAGCCCTTGAGCGTGATGGATTTTCTCGACGTCACCGGCGGCGGCCATTCGTGGCCGATCATGGGCGCGATGGAACGCATCGCCGAATCGCAGTCCGGCGTGCTGGTCTTATTGCATCGGCCGGAAACCGCCGATGCGCTGCTGCACCGCATCAACCCGGCGCCGCTCGACAGCCGCAAATACGACCTGCGCGACTACGGCATCGGCGCACAGATTCTGCGTGACCTCGGTGTCGGCAAAATGAAGCTGCTGGCCAGCCCGCGCAAGATGCCGGCGATGGACGGTTTCGGGCTGGAAGTCACCGGCTATTCTGAAAAAGCCTAACTATTAAGCGAGGGATGCACCATGGGAACCACCGATAACATTTCCGAACTCGACCCTGTCTATCAGGGCGCAGGCCTCAAAATCGGTATCGTCATGAGCCGCTTCAACAAGGACATCTGCGAAGGCCTCCTGTCGGCCTGCGAAATCGAACTGGCCCGCCTCGGCGTCGCCAAGGACGACGTGCTGCTGGTCGACGTACCCGGCGCGCTGGAGCATCCGCTGGCGCTGCAGAAAATGGCGCAATCCGAAAAGTTCGACTCGCTCATCGCCATCGGTGCAGTGGTGCGCGGCGACACCTACCACTTCGAAGTGGTGTCGAACGAATCCGCGCGCGGCATTCTCGACGTGCAGCTGGAAACCGGCGTGCCGATCGCCAACGCGATCCTCACCGTCGACACCGAAGAACAGGGCCATGCGCGCATGCACGAAAAAGGTCGCGACGCCGCACGCGTGGCGATCGAAATGGCCAACCTGCTGAAGCGCCTCTGAGATGGCCGGTTCACGCAAAGTCGCCCGCGAATTCACCCTGCAGGGGCTGTACGCCTGGCTGGTCGGCGGCACCGACGCCACGCTCATCGCCGCCAACCTCAGGGAGGACGAGCAGTTCAAGCGCGCCGACGAAGACTACTTTCGCACCCTGCTCTACGGCGTGCTGAAAGAGGATGACACGCTGAGCGCGCGCATCACGCCCCTGCTCGACCGCCCGCTCGCCGAGTTGTCGCCGATCGAGCGCGGCATCCTGCTGATCGGCGCCTATGAACTGCTGTACTGCCCCGACGTGCCGTGGCGCGTCGCCATCAACGAAGGCGTCGAGCTGGCGAAGAAGTTCGGCGGCACCGACGGCCACAAGTACATCAACGGCGTGCTCGACAAGCTGGCGCAGGACGTGCGCGCGGTGGAAATCGAGCACGCGCGGAAATCCAGGACGTGAAGAACGAGGCGTAAGCCGACCTCACGCCGCATGGAATTCGACCTCATCGCCAAACACTTCACCCGCGCCACCCCCGGCGCGGTGCTGGGCGTGGGCGACGACTGCGCGCTGCTGGCGCCGACCCCCGGCATGCAGCTCGCGGTGTCGTCCGACATGCTGCTCGAAGGCCGCCACTTCTCGCC
>JAJYXG010000020.1:0-2879 GCA_021791095.1 Pseudomonadota bacterium | reverse complement strand
GCGCGATGCGCACCGGCAGGCGCTGCACGATCTTGATCCAGTTGCCGCTGGCGTTCTGCGGCGGCAGCAGCGAGAACACGCTGCCGGTGCCGGGCGACAGCCCCGCGACCGTGCCATGGAAGGTCGTACCGCTGCCGTAGAGGTCGGAGACCAGTTGCACCGGCTGGCCGATCCGCATGCCCTTCAGCTGGTCTTCCTTGAAGTTGGCCTCCACCCACAACTGGGTCGTCGGCACGAGGGCCATGAGGGCCGTCCCGGGGGCGACCTGCTGGCCGATCTGCACCGAGCGCTTGGCCACCTGGCCGGCCTCCGGTGCCCGGATCTCGCAGCGGGCCAGCGCCAGCCAGGCTTCGCGCAGCCGCGCCTCGGCCTGCTTGACGGCCGGATGGGTCGCCACCGAGGTGCCGCCCACTTCGGCCTCGGAGGCGGCCAGCTGGGCGCGCGCCAGATCGAGTTCGGCCTTCGCCTTGTCGCGCGTGGCCCGGGCATGCTCGGCCTCTTCGCGGGAGACGGCCTCGACCGCGACCGCCCGTTCGCGCCGCGCCAGATCGGCTTCGGCCTGTTCCAGGGTGCGCCGCTTCACGGCCAGGTTGGCGGCCTGTTGGGCGCGGGCTTCGAAGGTCTGGCTGACCTGCCGCACGATTTCGCCGAGGTCGGCTTCGGCCTTGTCGAGGGCCAGCCGGGCATCGGTGTCGTCCAGCTTCACCAGGACCTGGCCCTGCTTCACGAAATCGGTATCGTCGGCCAGCACCGCCGCCACCGACCCGCCGACGCGCGGCGTGACCCGCACCAGATTGCCGGCCACGTAGGCGTCGTCGGTGCCTTCATGGCCGCGGCTGTGGATGAACCAGCGCACGCCCCAGGCCAGCGCGGCGACGAGAAAAATCAGGGCCAGAATGCTCAGCAGGCGTTTGCGCTTGGCCGGATCGGCTTCTGGGGGGTGAATGGTCATGGTGCGGGGTCCTTGAGGGGGGTGTCGCCGCCCAGCGCCTTGAACAGCGCCACACGGGCACGCAGGCGGGCGGCCCGGATCTCGATGTTGGTCATGCGCTGGCCGAGCATGGCGCTGTCCGCTTCGAGTGCGTCGAGCGGGCCGGCCAGTCCGAGCGTGTTGCGTTGTTCTGCCAGGGCGCGGGTGCGCTCGGTTTCCTGCAGCGCCTGTTGCTGCGCCTGGCTGCGGTGGTCCAGGCTGGCGATCAGGGCATAGGCATCGGCGGCCTGGCACGCGGCTTCCAGGATGGTGCCGTTATAGGCCGCGACGGCCGCGGCGTAATCCGCTTCCCGCATGCCGAGCTTCGCGCGCAGGGTCCGGGCGTTGAAGATCGGCAGGTGCAGGGCCGGGCCGATCGATGCGGACAGGCTGTTGGCCTGGAACAGCTTGGCCAGGTCGAGGGTTTCCAGGCCGACCATCATGCGCAGGTCCAGGTTGGGGTAGAAATCCGCCCTGGCCGCGGCGCTCCGGTCGAAGGCGGCCTCCACCCCGCTGCGCAGGGCGGCCACGTCGGGCCGGCGTGCCAGCCAGTCGAGCGGCAGGTTGTTTGGCAGCGGCGGCAGCCGGGCGTCGAGCGTCGGCATCGGCAGAGCGGCGGCGTGGTCCGGGTCGGCGCCGATCAGCGCGCTCATGCGGTAGCGCAGGGAACGCGCCAGGTAGTCCAGGCTGTGGATCCGGTCCTCGTCCAGGTCCAGTTTGCGGCGGGCATCGATCAGCGGCTGGGCGGAATCCAGCCCCAGATCGTAGCGGGCCCGGAGCAGTTCGCGTTCCTTGCGGTGGTCGTTTGCCAATGCGCGGGCAACCTCCAGTCGCGTCTCGACATCGGCGCTGGCGAAATAGACGTCGGCGACTGCCGCCGCCAGGGACTGGCGGATCGCCGCCGCCTCTTCCTGCGCGGCGTGGCGCTCATTGCCGGCGGCCTGCACCAGGTCCCGGTTCCTGCCCCACCAGTCCAGCGTGTAGGAGAGGTTCTCGGTGATGTCGGTCTGGGTAAAGGTGCTGCCGCCGATGGGCGGCGGGAACAGGCCGTTCCTGCTCAGGTGTTCGCGGGTGAGGGCGGCATCGGTTTCGTAGTGCACCTGGGCATCGAGGCGGGCCAGGCGTTCGGCCTGACCGGCCGCGCGCAGGCGCGCCTGGGCCGCGGCGAGGTCCGGCGCGTCCTTCAGGGCCGTTTCGATCAGCCGGTTCAGTTCGGTCAGGCCGAATGATTCCCACCACGCCTCGGTCAGGGTCGCTGTCGCGGCATGGCCGGTGTTCAGGCGCGCCAGCGTCGTGGCGGTCGCCGGGTGTCGCAGCGCAGGTCGGGGCGGAAGGTCTGTCGGCAACGGGGCACAGGCCGACAGGGCGAGCACGAGGGCGGCACCGGGAAAAATGCGATTCATGAGGTTGTTCCGGGCCGGCCCAGGCCCGCGAGCAATTTGCGCAGCAAGCGGTCGAACTCGGCGACTTCCGCCGCGCTGAAGCCCGACCATTGATCGCGGACGAGATCCCAGATGGCCGGGAGCACCCTTTCCACGAGGGCGGTGCCGGCCTCGGTCAGCGACAGGTCGACCCGTCGCCGGTCTTCCGTGCTGGCTTTTCGCGCCACCCAGCCGGCGCCGACAAGTTCGTCGGCCAGCCGGGTGACATTGGTGCGCGAGGAGATCAGCGCATCGCTTAGGTCGCACGGGTTGAGCGGGGTGGCCTCGCTGCTGTACAGCATGGCCAGGGCGAGAAAGGCGGTGCTGTTGAGGCCGTAGTCGGCGAGGCGCTGGTTGTATCTGTCGTCGAGCGCCTTGAAGACGAAAAAGAACAGGCGATTGATGACGACCCGGTCCCGGGGCATGCCGGGGAGGCGCCGGGATATGCGGTCGATGCCAAGCTCAAAGAAGGAGAACTCGTGTTCCAT
>JAJYXG010000093.1:0-2887 GCA_021791095.1 Pseudomonadota bacterium | reverse complement strand
TGGCCTTGAGCCGCGCATCGAAGCGCATTATTCGCCAGAACCTGTGGGTGTCCTTGGGCGTGGTGGCCCTGCTGGACGTGTCAGAAATTCTGTGTGCTGAGGTCGGGCTAAAAAATCTCAGTTCAGCGCGTTCGTAAACCGTTCGCCGAACAGGATGGCGAACTGGTTGGCCGCCTGCTTCCAGGTGATTGGCGGCATCTTCCAGCCCTTCTCGATATTGCGCAAGGCCAGGTACAGCAATTTGCTCGCCGCCTCGTCGGTCGGGAAATGGCCCCGGTTCTTCACGATCTTGCGCAGTTGCATATGCAGGCTCTCGATGGCGTTGGTCGTGTAAACGATCTTGCGCACGGCGGGTGGGTAGCTGAAGAACGGGATGACCTGCTCCCATTGGCGCTGCCACATCG
The DNA here is from genome assembly GCA_021791095.1 of Pseudomonadota bacterium. Classification (GTDB taxonomy): domain Bacteria; phylum Pseudomonadota; class Gammaproteobacteria; order Burkholderiales; family Thiobacillaceae; genus Thiobacillus. The sequence continues at coordinate 2,483 of JAJYXG010000093.1, read as the reverse complement.
TCACCACGGTCGGGAATTTCCGTCCCCACTCGCTTTGGGCAAACGCTTCCAGCGCCACCGCCGCGGCCACGTCGGTCGCGGCCTGGTAGATCGGCTTCAAGGCCGACGCCAGGAACTTGCGGTCTTTCCAACTCGCCAGATTCAATGAGTTGCGGATCAGGTGCACGATGCAGGTCTGGATATGTGCCTGCGGGTACACCGCCTCGATCGCTTCCGGGAAGCCGCGCAGGCCGTCGACGACGGCAAGCAGGATGTCCTCCAGGCCCCGGTTCTTCAGTTCGTTGAAGACCTTGAGCCAGAACTTGGCCCCTTCGGTTTGCTCGATCCACAACCCCAGAACTTCCTTGCCCCCGTCCGCCCGAATGCCCAGAGCGAGGTAGACCGCCTTGTTCCTGACCGTGCCTTCGTCGCGTATCTTGAGCCTCAAGGCATCGAAATAGACGATGGCGTACGTCGCTTCCAGAGGCCGCTTCTGCCACTGCTCGACCTCGGCCAGCACTTCGTCGGTGATGGTGGAAATCAGGTCGGGCGAGACTTGCAGCCCGTACAGCTCCTGCAAGTGGCCCTGGATTTCGCGCACGCTCATACCGCGGGCATACATGCTGATGACGTGGTCATCGAAGCCCGGTAGCCGCCGCTGGTATTTGCCCACCAGTTGCGGCTCGAAGGTGGCCAGCCGGTCGCGCGGAATATCCAGATCGAGTTCGCCAGCCGGCGTGATGACGGTCTTGGGACTGCTGCCATTGCGATGGTTGCCGTCCCGGCCTTGCCGGGTCTCAGTCTCCAGATGGTGCGACAGTTCGGCCGCCAGCATGCGCTCGGCCAGTTGTTTCTTGAGCCGGCCGGCCAGCCCGGATTCGCCGAGGATGGACTCGGCATCCTTGTTCTGGACTTGCGCCAGCAGTTGGTCGATCAGTTCATCCGGAAATAGCTTGGGCGCCTTCGGCTTCTTGGCCTTCTTTGTCGTACTCATCAGTGCAGTCATGGTGTTTCCCTTTCGGTATCATCTCATGACCTCTGGCACACAAAATTCCTGACAGGCTCGTGATCGATCGACGAAACCACCTTATCAAGGGTGGGACTCGATTCAGTGAAAGGGTCGCGGAAGTACGTCCCTGACCCTATCCGGCAATCCCCCTTCGGGGGTAGCCGGTGCCCGGCCCTACATGCCGTCGACTCATGTTGTCGACGGTGCCTCGACAATTCCAATAAACACATACGGAGATCATCACGATGGCCATCAAAATGCGCATGAAAAGAAAACAGGCCTTCCCCGCGTCCGAAGAGGCCGACAAATCCTACGAGGCGCTGATTCGCCTGTGGATTCTTCGCCTGCTCGTTCCGCTCGGCGAGAGCCGCGAGTTCATGTCGTCCTTCGGCTACGCGAACGACTATCTGGCGCACTACCTCGGTCTCACACCTTCCAACGAGCAGTTCGACATGAAGGTCGCGATGACGGAACTGCGCAAGCAGCACGCCCAGGCGGAGCGTCGCCGCAACTCGGCGGCGCTGCCCGAGATCCTGGCCCGCAACATTGCGCGCTACAGCGAGCTGATGGGCTGGAGCAAGGCCGACGAGGCGGTGATCGCCTTCACGGTGCTGATGTACGCGGATCCGCGCCTTGAGACTGCGTGCTCTTCGATCGGGAACGTCACAACCGCCAAACTGATCGCCTTGCTGAGCGGCGTCCTCGACATCGACCGCGACGCAATGCGGAACAGCGTTATGCCGAAGTCCGGCCTGTGCGAATCGGGTTTCATCAAGGTGGACATGAGCACGGCGCGAGACCTGGTCTGCAAGCTTGAGATGCTGTCCGACGAAACCTCTGATCGCCTGCGCTACGTGGACGGAGACCCCTTCGAGCTGCTGCGCGACGTGATCACCCCGGCCGCGCCGGCCGAACTCGGTCTCGATGATTTCGCCCACATCAAATCGACGCTCGACGTGCTGCAGCCCTATCTCGCACGCTCCGTCGACAGCAAGGCACACGGGGTCAACGTGTTCATCCACGGCGCCCCCGGGACGGGCAAGACCCAACTTGCGCTCGCGCTGGCGAAGGAACTGGGTTGCGACTTGTATGAGATCTCGTCGCAGAACGAGTCCGGCGACGGCATCAACGGCTACGGCCGCCTGCGCGCGCTTCGCGCAGGCCAGAGCATGCTGCGCCAGCGCCGCGCGCTGATCCTGTTCGACGAGGCCGAGGACGTGTTCGACGGCGGCTGGACGCATCTTCGCGAGAAAGGCTCGGCCCGCTCGCAGAAAGCCTGGATGAACCGCCTGCTCGAGACCAACACAGTGCCTGTGATCTGGCTGTCGAACAACGTCGAATGCATGGACGCCGCCTTCCTGCGCCGTTTCGATATCGTGCTGGAAATGCCCCTGTTGCGCGGACGCCAGCGCGAGCGCCTGCTCGACGAGGCGTGCGGCGACCTGATCGACGCGAGGACCCGCACTCGCCTGGTCGAGGCGCGCGGGCTGGCGCC
>JAJYXG010000116.1:0-18039 GCA_021791095.1 Pseudomonadota bacterium | reverse complement strand
GAGCGTCATTCCGGCTGGATCTCGACCAGCGCCATGTCGGGCGTCACTGCATCGCCTTTCTTGCAGAAGATGCTGATGACGACGCCGGCGATCGGCGCCTGCACTTCGTTCTCCATTTTCATCGCCTCGATCACCAGTACGCCATCGCCGGCCTTGACCGTCTGGCCGATGCTGACCAGCACGTCGACGACGGTGCCGGGCATGGCCGCGGTGACATGGCCGGGATGGCTGGCGCGCGGCTTCTGGCCTGCGGCGGTGGGTGCGGCGGCGGCTTTGCGCGGCGCACTGTCGCCGCTGCTGGTTACCGCAACTTCGTTCAGCGGTTCGACCAGCACTTCTTCCGAGACGCCGTCGATCGACACGAAATAGGGGCGCTGGGCGGCATCGCTGCGGCCGCTGCCGGACAGCTTGATGTGGTAGGTCTCGCCGTGCAGCGTGATCTTGAATTCGTCGGCGGCATAGCGCGGACCGCTGTCCTGCTGCGAGCCGCCTGGCGGCAGCAGCTGTTCAGGCATGAGGCTGCCGGCGGCGCGCTCCTGCAGCCAGGTCTTGCCGATTTCGGGGAACATGGCATAGGTGAGCACGTCCTCGTCGGACTTGGCCAGACCCTCGATTTCGCTGCGCAGCTTGTCGAGTTCGTCGGCGATCAGGTCGGCCGGGCGGCAGGTGGTGACCTCGAGATCGCCGATGGCGAGCTTGCGCACTTCCTCGTTGATGTGGCCCGGCGCCTTGCCGTAGCGCCCCTGCAGATACAGCTTCACTTCGTTGGTGACCGACTTGTAGCGCGCGCCGGTCAGCACGTTCAACGCGGCCTGGGTGCCGACGATCTGCGAGGTGGGGGTCACCAGCGGCGGGTAGCCGAGATCCTCGCGCACCCGCGGGATTTCCTCGAGCACGGCGTCCATCCTGTCGAGTGCACCCTGTTCCTTCAACTGGTTGGCGAGATTGGAAATCATCCCGCCCGGCACCTGGTTGATCAGCACGCGGGTGTCGGTGCCGGTGAAGGCCGACTCGAACTGCCAGTATTTCTTGCGCACGTCCTTGAAGTAGGCGGAGATTTCCTCGATCAGCGGCAGCGACAGTCCGGTGTCGTAGGCGGTGCCGGCAAACGCGGCGATCAGGCTCTGCGTGGTGGGGTGGCTGGCGCCTTCGGCGAACGCGCCGACGCAGGTGTCGATGATAGTCGCGCCGGCTTCCACCGCCTTCATGTGCGTCATGTGCGCGAGGCCGGACGTTGCATGGCTGTGGGTGTGGATCGGCAGATGGGTGGCTTCGCGGATCGCGCAGACCAGGTCATAGGCGGTGTAGGGGGTGAGCAGGCCCGCCATGTCCTTGATCGCGATGGTGTCGCAGCCCATCTCGGTCAGCCCCTTGGCGAGCGTGACGAAATGCGGGATGTCGTGCACCGGGCTGGTGGTGTAGCAGATCGCGCCCTCGGCATGCTTACCGGCGGCCTTCACTGCTTCGATCGACACGCGCAGATTGCGCAGGTCGTTCATCGCGTCGAATACCCGGAACACATCGACGCCGTTGTCGGCGGACTTCTGCACGAAGGCGCGCACCACGTCGTCGGAATAGTTGCGGTAGCCGAGCAGGTTCTGCCCGCGCAGCAGCATCTGGATGCGCGTGTTGGGCAGCGCGCGGCGCAGTTTGCGCAGGCGTTCCCACGGGTCCTCGCGCAGGAAGCGCACACAGGCATCGAAGGTGGCGCCGCCCCAGGCTTCCAGCGACCAGAAGCCGACCTGGTCGAGCTTGCCGCAGATCGGCAGCATGTCTTCCGTGCGCATGCGGGTGGCGATGAGCGACTGGTGACCATCGCGCAGGACGAGATCGGTGATGTGTACTTTGGCCATATTTACAAACCCTGGTGTGCGGCGATGGCGGCGGCGATGGCGGCGGCCATCACTTCCGGCGGTTTCTTTTCAGTGTACTGGGTGAGTTCCGGGTGCTCGTCGACGAAGCTGGTGTTGAAGCGACCGCTGCGGAACTCGGGATTCTTGAGGATTTCCTGATAGTACGGAATCGTCGTCTTCACGCCGTACACCAGCATGTCTGACAGCGCGCGGCGGCCGCGTTCGATCGTCGCCTCCCAGTTCAGGTTCCACACCGTGAGCTTGGCGCACATCGAATCGAAATAGGGCGGGATCACGTAATCGGTGTAGATCGCCGCGTCCACCCGCACCCCGGGACCGCCCGGCGAATAGTAGCGCGTGATGCGGCCGAGGCTGGGCAGGAACTCGTTCTTCGGGTCCTCGGCGTTGATGCGGAATTCGATGGCGTAGCCGCGGTGCGTGATCTCGTCCTGCTTGTACTGCAGCGGCAGGCCGGAGGCGATGCGGATCTGCTCCTGCACGATGTCGACGCCGGTGATGGTCTCGGTGATCGGATGTTCGACCTGCAGGCGGGTGTTCATCTCCATGAAATAGAACTGGTTGTCCTGGTCGAGCAGGAACTCCACGGTGCCGGCATTCACGTAGCCTACCGATTTGGCGGCGCGCACCGCCAGCTTGCCGATGTATTGCCGCTGCGCCTCGGTCAATTGAGGGCTCGGCGCGATCTCGATCAGCTTCTGGTTGCGCCGCTGGATCGAGCAGTCACGCTCGAACAGGTGGATGACGTTGCCCTGGGTGTCGCCCAGGATCTGCACCTCGATGTGCTTGGGGCGCACCACGCACTTTTCGACGAACACCTCGGGCTTGCCGAAGGCCTTGCTGGCTTCCGACACTACGCGGTCGTAGTTTTTCAGCAGGTCTTCCTCGCTGTCGCAGCGTCGGATGCCGCGCCCGCCGCCGCCGTTGGTGGCCTTGAGCATCACCGGATAGCCGATCTTGTTGGCCAGCGTGCGCGCTTCCTCGACGTTTTCCAGGTTGTGGTCGGATCCCGGCACCACGGGGATGCCGGCGGCGATCATGGCATTCCTGGCCTGGATCTTGTCGCCCATGCTGCGGATCACCTCGGGCGAGGGGCCGATGAAGCGGATGCCGCGGCGCGCGCAGATAGTCGCCAGGTCGGGGTTTTCGGAGAGGAAACCGTAGCCCGGGTGCAGCGCGTCGCACCCCGAAGCGGCCGCCAGATTGACCAGCGTGTGCGCGTTCAGGTAGCCGAGGATGGGGTCCTTGCCGATGTGGTAGGCCTCGTCGGCTTTCTTTACATGGAGCGCGTGGCGGTCGGCGTCGGTGTAGATGGCGACCGACTTGATGCCGAGCTCGGCGCAGGCGCGCACGATGCGGACGGCGATCTCGCCCCGGTTGGCGACCAGTATTTTTTTAAGCATGGGCTCGCCTGAAGTTGGGATGAATGGGGTTTCTTTGACAAAAAGAACGCGAAATCATATCATTGCGGGCTAATGTTTAACCGGGTGCTTCGCCATGCTTCAGGCTGTTGAAGTCGATCCATGGCGTTTTTGCAGGGATGCGCAGTCGTGGGAAATCCAGTCTGATGTGGCTGCGTTTCCGCGTCTTGCCCATGAATTTACGCAAGGCACGTTGATCTGTCGAGTTGTCGGACGAGTGGATCAGCGTGGCAGTCTGTCCCTGCACGTGTCGATCAACGGCGCGGTCGGGCTGACTTGCCAGCGTTGTCTGGGCAGCATGCCGTATACAGTCGAGGTTGAACGCACGCTGTATCTGGCGCGCAACGAAGCCGAGCTTGAGCGATTGGACGCGTTGCCCGACAGTGATGCGATTCAAGCTGGCGAGAGATTGAGCCTGGTCGAGCTGGTTGAGGATGAAGTGTTGTTGAGCCTGCCGCTTGCGCCCATGCACGCAGAAGGTGAATGCTCCATACGCGGAGCGCAATGAGTTTTTGGCGCCAGATTACGGCGCCACGATTTTTAAGGAGTAAGAAATGGCAGTCCAGCAGAACAAAAAATCCCCGTCCAAGCGTGGCATGCACCGCTCGCACGACTTCCTGACCAACCCGCCGCTGGCCGTCGAGCCGACCACGGGTGAAGCCCATCTGCGTCACCATATCAGCCCCAACGGCTTTTATCGTGGCCGCAAGGTCGTCAAGGCCAAAGGCGAATAATTTCCTGAGCGCCAGAGCTTGATCGCGCTGGAGTGTGTTGACTCCGGCCTGGCGCGTTCAACTCAGCCAACGATTCCGGCTGTATGAGAAACATCACAGTCGCCATTGATGTCATGGGGGGCGACCACGGCCCCCATGTCACGGTTCTGGCGGCGATCCGTTGTCTTGCGCGTCATCCTGATCTGAATGTGATTCTGGTCGGGCCGGAGGATATCGTCGAGGCCGAACTCAAGGCGCATCGTGCCAAGCCCGGCCCGCGTCTCATCGTTCGCCATGCCAGCCAGGTGGTGGCGATGGACGAGGCGCCCGCGCTGGCTCTGCGTGGCAAAAAAGACTCCTCCATGCGAGTGGCCATCGACCTCGTCAAGTCCGGCGAGGCCGATGCCTGCGTGTCGGCCGGCAACACCGGCGCCCTGATGGCGACCGCGCGCTTCGTGTTGAAAACACTTCCCGGCATCGACCGCCCCGCCATTGCTGCCGTGATGCCGACGATCAAGGGACATGCGCTGGTGCTGGACATGGGGGCGAACGTCGACTGCACCGCCGAGCATCTGCTGCAGTTCGGCATCATGGGCGCGATGCTGGTGTCGGCGGTGGAACACAAGCCGAACCCGAGCGTCGGGTTGCTGAACATCGGCGAGGAAGACATCAAAGGCAACGAAATGGTGAAGCAGACCGCCGAGTTGCTGCGCGACAGCCATCTCAATTTCTACGGCAACGTCGAAGGCAACGATATTTTCCTCGGCACCACCGACGTGGTGGTATGCGACGGTTTTGTCGGCAACGTTACCCTGAAAGCCTCGGAAGGTCTGGCCAAGATGATTGCCACCACGCTGCGTGCCGAGTTCAAGCGCAACTGGCTGACCCGCATCGCCGGTCTGATCGCCTTGCCGGTGCTGAATGCCTTCAAGCGGCGACTCGATCCGCGCCGCTACAACGGTGCCACGCTCTTGGGACTGAAAGGCGTGGTGGTGAAAAGCCATGGTTCGGCCGACCGCTATGCCTTCGAGCACGCGATTGAAACCGCCACGGACGAAGTCCGCAACAATGTGCTGAAGCGCATCACCGACCAGATCCAACTCATTCAACGGGTAGCCGCTTGACCTATTCCCGCATTCTCGGCACCGGCAGCTATCTGCCTGAACGCATCCTCACCAACGCCGATCTCGAAAAACTGGTCGACACCAACGATCAGTGGATTGTCGAGCGCACCGGCATCCGCGAACGCCATATTGCCGCCGAAGGCGAGTTCACCAGCGACCTTGCCACTGAGGCGGCGCGTGCCGCACTCAATGCGGCCGGTTTGGCGATCGACGACATCGACCTGCTGCTGGTTGCCACCACCACGCCCGACCTTGTTTTCCCCAGCACCGCCTGCATTGTGCAGTCCAAGCTGGGCATGACCAACGGCAAGCCGGCGTTCGACCTGCAGGCGGTGTGCAGCGGTTTCGTCTACGCCATGAGCGTCGCCGACCAGTTCATCAAGACCGGCGCGGCCAAGCACGTGCTGGTGGTCGGCGCCGAAACCCTGTCGCGCATCACCGACTGGAACGACCGCGGCAACTGCATTCTGTGGGGCGACGGCGCGGGTGCCGTGGTGCTGGGCGCATCGACCGAGCCAGGAATCATCGGCACCCACATCCATGCCGACGGCCGCCACAAGGAGCTGCTGCGCACCACTACTGGCGCCTCGACCGGCCTGCACGAACCGGCACTGATGCGGATGGAAGGCAATGCGGTGTTCAAGATGGCAGTCAACACGCTCGACCGCATCGTCGACGAAACGTTGGAGGCCAACGGTCTTTCGAAGTCCGACATCGACTGGCTGGTGCCGCACCAGGCCAATATCCGCATCATTTCCGCCACCGCGAAGAAGCTTGGCATGAGCATGGACAACGTCGTCACCACCGTGGCCGGCCATGGCAACACCTCGGCCGCCTCGGTGCCGCTGGCGTTCGACGTGGCAGTGCGCGACGGGCGCATCCAGCGCGGTCAGACCGTGCTGATGGAAGCCTTCGGCGGCGGCTTCACCTGGGGCTCCGTGCTTCTCAAGTACTAAAGAAAGACAAGCAATGAAACTGGCATTCGTTTTTCCCGGACAAGGCTCGCAATCAGTCGGCATGATGCAGGGCTGGGGCGAGCGTCCCGAAGTGCGCGCCACCTTTGCCGAAGCGTCCGACGCGCTCGGGCAGGATCTGTGGGCGCTGGTCACCGACGGCCCGGCCGACCTGCTCAACCAGACGGTCAACACCCAGCCGGCGATGCTGGCGGCCGACATCGCCGCCTGGCGCGTGTGGCAGGCAGCGGGCGGCGCGGCGCCGGCACTGCTGGCGGGGCACAGCCTGGGCGAATATGCCGCGCTGGTCGCGGCCGGCGCGCTGGGCTTTGCCGATGCGATCAAGCTGGTGCGCTTCCGCGCCGAGGCGATGCAGGCGGCGGTGCCGGAAGGCGTCGGCGCGATGGCCGCGATTCTGGGCCTGGACGACGATGCCGTGCGCGCCGTGTGCAGCGAGGCGGCAGCCGGCGAAGTGGTCGAGGCGGTGAATCTGAATTCGCCCGGCCAGGTCGTCATTGCCGGCAATAAAGCGGCGGTGGAACGCGCCATGACGCTGGCAAAGGAGCGCGGGGCCAAGCGCGCGCTGCCGCTGCCGGTTTCCGTGCCGTCGCATTCCTCGCTGATGCAGCCGGCCGCCGACAAGCTGCTGGCGCATTTGCAGGGCGTGGTGATTGCGACCCCGACCATCCCCGTGCTGCATAACACCGACGTGCAAAGCCACGCCGATGCCGATGCGATTCGTGCCGCGCTGGCGATGCAGTTGCACACGCCGGTTCGCTGGGTCGAGACCGTGCAGGCGTTGAAAGCCACCGGCATCGAGCGCGTGATCGAGTGCGGCCCCGGCAAGGTGCTGGCGGGCCTCAACAAGCGTATCGACGACAGCCTGCCCACCGTGGCGCTGGTGGATGAAGCCAGCCTGCAGGCTGCGCTCACTCAATAAGGAGACAACATGCTGCAAGGACGTCTCGCGCCTGGCGCGAATCTTGAAGGGCAGGTGGCGCTGGTGACCGGCGCCAGCCGTGGAATCGGCCAGGCGATCGCGCTGGCGCTCGGCAATGCCGGCGCCATCGTGGTCGGCACCGCCACCAGCGACAAGGGCGCACAGGTGATCAGCGATTACCTCGCCGCCGCCAGCATCAAGGGCAGCGGCATGAAGCTCAATGTCACCGACGCGGCCGAAGTCGACGCCGTGATCGCGGCGATAGAAAAGGATTTCGGCGCCATCGGTATCTTGGTCAACAACGCCGGCATCACCCGCGACAACCTGCTGATGCGGATGAAGGACGAGGAGTGGGACGACATCCTGGCGACCAACCTCACCTCCGTGTTTCGTTTGTCGCGCGCCGTCCTGCGCGCGATGATGAAGGCGCGCGCAGGACGCATCATTTCCATCGCCTCGGTGGTGGGTGCGATGGGCAACGCCGGGCAGACCAACTACAGCGCGGCCAAGGCCGGCATCATGGGCTTCACCAAGTCGCTGGCGCGCGAAGTCGGCAGCCGCAACATCACCGTCAACTGCGTCGCGCCGGGCTTCATCGATACCGACATGACGCGCGCGCTGCCGGATGCACAAAGGCAGGCGTTGCTGGACCACATTCCCCTGGGACGACTGGGTGCGGCAGAAGATATCGCACAGGCCGTCGCCTTCCTGGCTTCGCCCGCTGCCGGCTACATTTCGGGCACCACCCTGCATGTCAACGGCGGCATGTACATGGCGTGACCGATACCGAAAGTTTGGTAAAATCGTCCGGCTTCAATTTTCGTGGCTTCAATTTTGTTGAAGCCTTATTTCAAGAGAGGATCAGTAATGGATAACGTACAGCGTGTAATTAAAGTCGTCGCCGAGCAATTGGGCGTCAACGAGGCAGACATCAAGAACGAGTCTTCCTTCGTCGGCGACCTGGGCGCGGACTCGCTCGATACAGTTGAGCTGGTGATGGCGCTGGAAGAAGAATTCGGTTGCGAAATCCCCGATGAGGACGCGGAGAAGATCACCACCGTCCAGCAGGCAATCGACTACGTCAACAGCCACTCGAGCTGATCGTTCACCCCGCTGTTGATCCGGTCGACGATATTTGATTTCTTCGGTTCGTCGGGCCGGTTCATCAGAGCGCTGTCTTTCATGTTGACTGATTCGGCACGCAGCGCTCGCACTGGAACGGGAGGAATCGATTTCTCCCGCCCCCTCAACCCCTATCGTGCCGAATCAATAAAGAAGGACTGACTTTTGTCCAAACGTCGCGTTGTCGTCACCGGCCTGGGTATCGTCTCCCCGGTCGGCAATACCATTCCCGAAGCCTGGGACAACCTGGTTTCCGGTCGCACCGGAATTGCCCGGATTACCCGTTTCGATCCCACGCCGTTCGCCGCGCACATGGCGGGCGAGGTGAAGGATTTTGACGTTGAGCAGTATCTCAACCCCAAGGAAGCGCGCCGCATGGATGTCTTCATCCAGTTCGGCATGGCCGCCGGCATCCAGGCGATCCGCGACTCGGGCATCGAAGTCACCGAAGCCAATGCCGAGCGCATCGGCATCAACATCGGCTCCGGCATCGGCGGCCTTCCGCTGATCGAGGAGACGCATTCCCTGCTGATGGAGTCCGGCCCGAGGAAGATTTCCCCCTTCTTCATTCCGGGTTCCATCATCAACATGATTTCCGGCAATCTCTCCATCCAGTACGGGATCAAGGGCCCCAATCTTGCAGTTGTCACGGCCTGCACCACCGGCCTTCACGCCGTCGGCCTGTCGGCCCGCATGATTGCTTACGGCGACGTCGATGTGATGGTTGCGGGTGGCGCCGAGTGCGCGACCTCGCAACTGGGTGTGGGTGGTTTTGCCGCCGCCCGCGCACTGTCCACCCGCAACGACGACCCGGCCACTGCCAGCCGTCCGTGGGACAAGGACCGCGACGGCTTCGTGCTGGGCGAAGGTGCCGGCGTGCTGGTGCTCGAGGAGTATGAGCATGCCAAGGCGCGCGGCGCCAAGATCTACGCCGAGGTGGTGGGCTTTGGCATGAGTGGCGACGCCTATCACATGACGGCGCCCAACACCGACGGACCCAGACGTTCGATGGTGAACGCAATGCGCGACGCCGGCGTGAATGCCGACCAGATCAACTACATCAACGCGCACGGCACCTCGACGCCATTGGGCGACAAGAACGAAACCGACGCGATCAAGCTCGCGATGGGCGATGCGGCCTACAAGACCGTGGTCAATTCGACCAAGTCGATGACCGGTCACCTGCTGGGTGGTGCCGGCGGCGTCGAGTCGGTGTTCACTGTGCTCGCCGTGCATCATCAGGTGTCGCCGCCGACCATCAACATCTTCTCGCAAGATCCGGAATGCGATCTCGATTACTGCGCCAATACCGCGCGTGATCTGAAGATCGATTACGCGCTCAAGAACAACTTCGGGTTTGGCGGCACCAACGGCTCGCTGGTCTTCAAGCGCGTTTGATCCTCGCTGCGGATTGCCTTGAGCACGCTCGAAATCCGGGAATGGCCACAACGGCCTGATCTGGTCGGGCTCCAGGCGGCCCATCCGCAGCGTTACCCGGGCCTGTTTCTCAGCAGCAGTGATAGCGGCTGGGATATCCTGTTTGCGTTTCCCCACGACACCACACGCATCACTGTTGCCGATGGCTTGAGCGGATTGCAGTCGCATCCCGCGATGCAGCTTCATTCCCGCCAACCGGGCGTATCCGCGCATGGGCTGCCGTTTGTCGGCGGTTGGCTGTGCGCGTTCGCGTACGAACTGGGCGGCTTGTTCGAGCCCAGCGTGGGTCTGGCTGAAGATGCCGATTTCCCGCTCGCCTGGCTTGCGCGCATCCCGGCTGCGATTCTGCATGAACGCGACAGCGGACGGTGTGTTCTGGTGGCGGAGTCAGGACAGCACGCACTGATCGACAGCATGGTGGACGATCTCTCCCATCCCTTGCCGCCGGTCCAGGCCCTGCCGGAGCTCGCCGCCCTGCATGAAGATGATCCCGCGGCATTTCTGGCTGGCGTTGCGCGCATCCAGGACTACATCCGTGCCGGCGACGTGTTCCAGGTCAATCTGTCGCGCGGCTGGAAGGCGCAATTCGCGGCAACTGCCGCCCCTGCCTCCTTGTTTGCGCAACTGATGCGGAAGAATCCCGCGCCGTTTTCCGCACTGCTGCAACTGGACGAATGGGCAATCGTGAGTTCGTCGCCCGAACGGCTGGTTCGACTCGGCCGTGATGGACTGCTGGAAACCCGTCCGATTGCCGGGACGCACCCCAGGAGCGAAGACCCGGCCGAAGACGCCGCGCTGCGCGCCCGACTGCAGGCCCATCCCAAGGAACGAGCCGAACACGTCATGCTGGTCGACCTGGAGCGCAATGATCTCGGAAGAGTGTGCGAGCCCGGCAGCGTGGAAGTGGCGGCGCTGATGGAAATCGCCAGCTACCGCCATGTGCATCACATCGAATCTACAGTCCGCGGCAGGCTGCGTGCAGACATGAGCGTGTTCGAGGTCTTGCGCGCGGTGTTTCCCGGCGGCACCATTACCGGCTGTCCCAAGGTGCGCACCATGCAGATCATTCGCGAACTCGAGCAAACGCCGCGACGCAGCTATACCGGCAGCGTCGGCTACATCAATCGCGACGGCAGCTTCGATTTCAACATCCTGATCCGTAGTTTTCTGCTGCGCGGACGCGAACTGAGTTTCCGCGCCGGCGCCGGCATCGTCGCCGATTCCGTCGCGCAGCGCGAACTCGACGAAACCCGCGCCAAGGCCCGTGGCCTGTTGCGCGCGCTGGATACCGCATGACGCTCGTCAACGGCCAGGCTGCCGAGTCGGTGAGCGTGCTGGATCGCGGGCTCGCCTATGGCGACGGCGTGTTCCGCACCCTGCGCACGCAGGCCGGCGCGCCGCTGTGGTGGCGCGACCATTACGCCAAACTCGCCGCCGACAGTGCGGCACTGGGGCTGGCGTGTCCGGACGAGGCGCTGTTGCGCACAGAGGTCTGCAGGGTGGCCGATGTCGGCGAAAGCGTGGTGAAAATCATCCTCACGCGCGGCGCAGGAGCGCGCGGCTATGCGCCGGCCGCGGGGCAGACCTGCACGAGAATTGTGATGGCGTCGCCCCTGCCGCCCCATGCCCGGCCAGACGCCCCCATCGACATCCATGCGCGCTGGTGCATCCTGCTGCTGGCGCGGCAACCCAGGTTGGCGGGAATCAAACATCTGAACCGGCTGGAAAACGTGCTGGCGCGGTCAGAATGGGATGACCCGGCGATAGGGGAGGGGCTGCTGTGCGACGACAGCGGCGCCGTGATCAGCGGCGTGATGAGCAACCTCTTCTGGATCCGCAACGGCGAACTGTTCACCCCGGATCTGAGTCAGTGCGGCGTGGCGGGGGTTGCCCGGGCGCGTCTGCTGCGTGCGGCGGCGCGTCATGGCATCCCGGTCCATATCGGCCGGGCGCTGCCAGCCGCTATACTCGCTGCGGATGAAGTGATGATCTGCAATAGTGTCATTGGGATGCGCCGGGTGGCCAGGCTGGATGATGCGACCTTGCCGGCCGCGGGCTGGACCGACACGTTGAAAACTGCCTTGTATGAAGACCTTGATTAAACGATTGCTCCTGCTCACGATCCTGGCCGCACTGGCAGGGGCAGGCGGACTGGCCTGGTATGGCAACCAGCCGCTGCGCATCGACCCATTGCCGAAAACCATCAGCGTGACGCCTGGCACCCATTTGAAAAGTCTGAGCGTGATGCTGGAGCGCGAAGGCGTGATCGGCAACGCGCGGATGTTCTGGCTTCTCGGACGCGTGCTCGGAAAGGCGGGTACGCTCAAGGTTGGCGTGTATACCCTCGACAAGCCCCTGACGCCGCTGGAGCTCTATGCCAAGATCCAGCGTGGCGAGGTCTCGCAGGCCATCGTGCAGTTCATCGAAGGCTGGAACTGGCGCGAGGTGCGCGCCGCCCTCGCCGCGCAGCCGCTGCTGAAAAACGACAGCGCCGGCATGAGCGATGCCGACTTGCTGCAAGCGATCGGTGCGGAAGAAAGCCATCCCGAAGGCCTGCTGTTCCCCGATACCTATTTCTACGCGCCGCATTCGTCCGATATCCAGGTCTTGCGTCGCGCCTATCGACTGCAGCACGACAAGCTCATGGCGGCCTGGGAAGCCCGCGCGCCGGGCCTGCCGTACCGTACGCCGTATGAAGCGCTGATCATGGCGTCGATCGTTGAAAAGGAGACCGGTGCGGCCTTCGAACGCCCGATGATTGCCGGGGTGTTCCTCAACCGGCTCAGGCTGCGGATGCGCCTGCAGACCGATCCCGCTGTGATCTACGGTCTGGGCGAGCGCTTCGACGGCAATCTGCGCAAGGTCGACCTGCAGACCGACACGCCTTACAACACCTACACCCGTGGCGGACTGCCGCCGACGCCGATTGCGATGCCCAGCGAAGCGGCGATCCAGGCTGCGCTGAACCCGGCCAGAACCGATGCGCTGTATTTCGTTTCGCGCGGCGACGGTACCCATGTTTTTTCCAATAATCTTGCCGCGCACAACCGCGCAGTGAACCGCCATCAACGATGACACCCGGTAAATTCATCACCCTCGAAGGCGTCGACGGCGCCGGCAAAAGCACCCATCTGAGCTTTGTCGCAGACTGGCTGCGCCAGCAGGGCAGGGAGGTCATCGTCACCCGCGAGCCCGGCGGCACCCCGCTTGGCGAAACCCTGCGCGAACTGCTGCTGCATCAGCACATGGATCCCGATACCGAACTGCTGCTGATGTTTGCTGCGCGCCAGGAGCATCTGGCTGCACTGATTCTGCCGGCGCTGGCGCGCGGCGCGTGGGTGGTGTCCGACCGTTTCACCGACGCCAGCTACGCCTACCAGTGCGGCGGGCGCGGCATTGCAGTGGAGCGCATCGCAGCATTGGAAGCCTGGGTGCAGCGCGGCTTCGCACCGGACCTCACCCTGCTGTTCGACGTGCCGCCGGAGGTGGCGGAGGCACGCCGCTCGGCGGCACGCACCGCCGACCGCTTCGAGCGCGAGGCCGACAGCTTTTTCAGCCGTGTGCGCAACGCCTATCTCGAGCGTGCGCAGGCCGAGCCGGCGCGCATCCGGGTGCTCGACGCGCGACACAGCATTGCCGATTTGCAGAGCGAAATCGGCCGGCTGTTGCAGGAGCTGGCGTGAACGTACCGTACCCCTGGCTGGAAACGCCCTGGAAGCGCCTGCTGGCGACCCGCGCCCATCCCGCGCAGGCCCTGCTGCTGGCCGGTCCGCGCGGGGTGGGCAAGAGCGAACTGGCGCTGGCGTGGGCCCAGGCCCTGCTGTGCGAGTCGCCGCAGCCCGACGGCGCATCCTGCGGCCAGTGCGCGGCATGCCACTGGTTCGAGACCGGCGGGCATCCGGATTTCCGGCTCGTCACCCTGCAGGAGAAAACCGGCAAGGAAGGCGAAATCCGCATGGCCACCGCGATCGAGGTCGACCAGGCGCGCGAGGCGGTCGATTTTGTCCAGCTTTCCACCTACCGGGCCGGTTTCCGCGTGGTCGTGGTCGACCCGGCGGACAGCCTCAACCTGGCGGCGGCCAATGCCCTGTTAAAGGTACTGGAGGAACCGCCGTTAAATACGGTGTTCGTGCTGGTCTCGGACCAGCCGCGGCGTCTGTTGCCGACCATCCGCAGCCGCTGCACGCGGCTCGACATCGGCCTGCCGCCTGTCGATCAGGCGGCACAGTGGCTGGCCGGGCAGGGCGTGGACGATGCGCTGAACCTGCTGGCGCTGTCCGGCGGCACCCCGCTCGACGCCCAGCGCTGGGCCGACGGCAGCGAACTGGACGAACGCCTCGGCGTGCTGGAAGGCCTGGCGCAGCCCGACCAGCTCGATCCGGTGACCCAGGGAGAACGCTGGAAAACGGTCAGCCCGCAGACCTGGCACGCCGTGGCCTACAAGTGGCTGGGCGATTTGCTGGCGGTGAAGTTGCAGGGCAGTGTGCAGTTCAACCGCGATTTCGCCGAGGCGCTGGCGCGGCTGGGCAAGAGAGCCGATCTGGCGAAACTGCTGGCGCTCGCCAGAATGCAGGCGAACGAAGGCAGGACGCTGGCGCATCCGCTCAACCGGAGCCTGCAGTTGCAGGCCTGGCTGATTCAGTACCGGCACGTGTTTGATTGAAGAGATACGATCATGAATGCAGCAGTCAATGATGTCACAGCACAAGTCCGCCCCGGCGTGCTTTCCTTGTCGATCAAGGAAAAATCCGCGCTGTTCGCGGCCTACATGCCCTTCATCAAGGGCGGCGGCCTGTTCATCCCCACCAACAAGCAGTACAAGATGGGCGAGGAAGTGTTCATGTTGCTGACGCTGATGGACGACCCCGCCAAGCTGCCGGTCTCCGGCAAGGTGGTGTGGGTGACGCCCGCCGGTGCGCACGGCAGCCGCACCCAGGGCGTGGGCGTGCAGTTCGCTTTCAACGAAAGTGGCAAGGCGGCGCAAAACAAGATTGAAGGTTTGCTCGGCGGTTCGTTAAAATCGGTGCGTCCCACCCACACCATGTAGCACCCCTGCGGTGCTCGCCACCGCATGTATATCGATTCCCACTGCCACATCAATTTCCCCGATCTTGCCGGCAAGCTGCCCGAGGTGTTCGACCTCATGGCGGCCAACCAGGTGAGCCACGCGCTGTGCATCAGCGTGGAACTGGAAAAATTTCCCGACATCCTCGCCCTGGCCGAGGCGCATCCCAATGTGTATGCCTCGGTCGGCGTGCATCCCGACCACGAGGACTGCAGCGAGCCGACGGTGGCCGAGCTGGTCGCGCTGGCCGACCATCCCAAGGTGGTGGCGATCGGCGAGACCGGACTGGATTATTTCCGGCTGACCGGCGACCTCGAATGGCAGCGCGAGCGCTTCCGTACCCATATCCGCGCCGCGCGGGCCTGTCAGAAACCCTTGGTGATTCACACCCGTTCCGCGGCCGACGATACCCTGCGCATCATGCGCGAGGAACAGGCAGGCGATGCTGGCGGCGTGATGCATTGCTTCACCGAAAGCCTGGCGGTGGCCGAAGCCGCCATCGAGCTGGGTTTCTACATCTCGTTTTCCGGCATCGTGACCTTCAAGAACGCCGCAGCCCTGCGCGAGGTGGCCGCGGCCATCCCTATGGAGCGGATGCTGATCGAGACCGACGCCCCGTATCTGGCGCCGGTGCCGCATCGCGGACAAATCAATGAGCCGGGCTTCGTGAAGCACGTGGCGGAAGAAATCGCGCGGGTGCGAGGGATCACGCCCGAAGCAGTGGGAGAAATCACGTCGCAGAATTTTTTCCGGCTGTTTGCCGCGGCCCAGCACTGAGCAAGGCACAACGTGTGGCTGAAAGCCGGGTTTTAGCCCCTGAGCGGCTGCTTCTCGAGGGCGTGGTGGCTGGCAATGGCCTCCGGGCGATGCAGGAAATACCCCTGTCCATAATCCACCCCGATTTCCTTCAGCGCCAGCAGGGTGGCCTCGTCCTCGATGAACTCTGCCACACAGGCGATTTTCAGCGTTTTGGCGATCTGGGTGATGGCAACGACGATGGAGTGGTCATGCTCATCATGCACCATGTTGCGCACGAAGCTGCCATCAATTTTCAGGTAGTCCACCGGCAGCATTTTGAGGTAGCCGAAGGAGCTCAGGCCGCTACCGAAATCGTCGAGCGCGAACTGGCAGCCCATTTTCTTCAGTTCCGTCATGAAGCGCGCCGCGTGCGACACGTTTCGAATGGCGGCGGTTTCGGTGATCTCGAAGGTGACCAGGCTTGGGTTGACGCCGCTGCGCAGGATTTCGCGTTTGACGAAATCGAGCAGATCTTCCTGTCCCAGTGACTGCCCGGAGAGATTGATGGCATAGGCTGCCAAGCCTATCTGGCTGCCATGGTGGGCGATGAGCTCGAGCGCATTGTGGATGACCCAGCGGTCGATTTCTGGCATGTGGCGGAACCGCTCGGCGGCAGGAATCAGGCGCCCCGGCAGGATCAGCGAACCATCCTCATCCAGCATGCGAACCAGCAGTTCGCAGTGGGGGACTTCTACACTGTTCGCGTCAAGCGGATAGATTTTCTGGCAATGCAGGACGAAGCGGTTATTTTCCAGGGCGCTGGGAATGCGCACCGACCATTGCATTTCCAGATGACGACGCGCCTGCTCGACATCGTCCATGCTGGAGACGTGGATCTGGTTGCGCCCCTTGTCCTTGGCCACGAAGCAGGCGATGTCGGCGTTGCTGAAGATATCAATAGCAGCGGTGGTGTCCGGGTGGATGGGTACCACGCCGATGCTGATTCCGACCTCGAATGTTTGCCCTTCCCACAGGTAACGGTAATCGCGGACCCGGTTGCGGATGTCTTCCGCCAGGGCGTGGGCTTCATTCAGGGGAATATTCCGCATCAGGATGCCGAATTCGTCGCCGCCCAGCCGGGCGACGGTGTCAGATTCGCGCACCCGATGGCGAATCATCGTGGCGAGTTCGACCAGCAAGCCGTCACCTGCAATGTGCCCACAGGTGTCGTTGACGACCTTGAACTGGTCCAGATCCATGTAACAGAATGCATGGCTAGTGTCGTATTGCTTGGCTTCCCGAAGGACGTCCTCGACCTGTCGCTCGAATTCGCGGCGATTGATCAGTCCCGTCAGGGCGTCGTGGGTGGCCTGGTAGGTCAGCTTGCGGGAGGCTTCGCGGGCCTCGGTCACATCATGGAATACCAGCACGGCGCCGATGGTTTTGCCTTCCTTGCTGCGGATCGGTGCGGCGGTTTCCTCGACGGCATACGATCGACCATCGGCACTGATCAGTTGGGCAAGGTTGACGCCGCTGATCACGGTATCTTCTGCCAGGCAGAGACGCGCGGGGTTGGCCAGCGGGCTCCCCGTGGCCTGATCCTGCACCCGGTAGAGGGTTTCGATGGGTTTGCCCATGCCCTCGGACAGGGTGCACCCGGTCAGGGTTTCCGCCACCGGGTTCATATAGCGTACCCGGCCTTGCAGGTCAGTGGTGATCACGCCATCGCCGATGGAGTGGAGCGTCACCTCAGCACGTTCCTTTTCTTCGTGGAGTTCCTGTTCGGATTGATGCAGGGCCGCAATCCGGTTGCGGATCGCTTCGGTCATGGCGTTGAAGTTACTGGCCAGCACGCCGATTTCGTCACGGCTGGTCACCGGGATTTGCAGGTCGTAATTGCCCCCGCTGACTTTCCGGGTGGCAGCGAGCAGCGCCTTGATATGCCGGGTCAAGAGGTAGCCGGCCAGGCCCAGGGCGAGCAGGGTGAACAGGATCTCGGCGCCGGCGATCAGCAGGCTCTGACGCAGGATATTTTCCTTTGATGCGATGTAGGAGGCGAGTGAGAGCCCATAGCGGGCATATCCCACGGTTTCACCCCCGAGCGTGATCGGGATGCTCGTGTCATATACCAGATCGCCCAGGCTCTGCCGGATATTTTGATCGATGGTGGGCAGATGGGCCGCATCGACCTTGCCGGCCTGGGCGTAGATGACGTTCTTGTCGTCAAAGACGACGACATAGTCCAGTTCGGCGGCTGTGCTGTGGACCAGTTGCTGCAGGATTTCGTTGACCGACGCATGATCGCGTTCGAACAGGCGTCCTCCCAGCGACGCATTGAGCAGCGGGCTGACGGTTTGCAGCCGTGCCTCGGTTCGATCTTCCATGACCTCGGTCATCAGCCGCAAGCTGTTGGCAATCAGCAGCCCCAGCATCGTCACTTCGATTAGGATGCTGACGATGACCAGCCGGGTGCGGATGGAGTGGAAAAAGGGTGTCCGGTTTTCGTTCATGGGGGGCCGGCTGGATTCGTCAGGACCCGGGTGTAGGGATCAAGCTGCTTCATGATCTTGTCGTCAATGGGCTCGAATTTTTCGTAACCCGTCGTGGAGAAGTAAGCCTCGCTACCGGGAACCCGATGATATTCAAGCAGCAGCG
>JAJYXG010000028.1:0-18147 GCA_021791095.1 Pseudomonadota bacterium | reverse complement strand
GTCGGGCGAGCCGGGCGGCCCGCCCGCCACCTCGGGACCGTGGTCGTAGAAGATCTCGGTGCAGGGGCCGCAGGGGCCGGTGTCGCCCATCGCCCAGAAGTTGTCGGAGGCGTAGCGCGCGCCCTTGTTGTCGCCGATGCGGACGATGCGCGCCGCAGGCACGCCGATGTCGTTGTGCCAGATGTCGTAGGCTTCGTCGTCCTCGGCGTAGACCGTGACCCACAGCTTCCCGGTCGGCAGCTTCAGCACCTGGGTGAGATATTCCCAGGCGTACTTGATCGCGTCCTGCTTGAAGTAGTCGCCGAAGCTGAAGTTGCCCAGCATCTCGAAAAAGGTGTGGTGGCGCGCGGTGTAGCCGACGTTCTCGAGGTCGTTGTGCTTGCCGCCGGCACGTACGCAGCGCTGCGACGACACCGCGCGGGTGTAGGCGCGCGTGTCCTGGCCGGTGAACACGTCCTTGAACTGCACCATGCCGGCGTTGGTGAACAGCAGGGTGGGATCGTTGCCCGGAACCAGCGGGCTGGAGGGAACGATGGTGTGGCCCTTGGAGGCGAAGAATTCGAGGAAGCTCTGGCGGATGGCGCTGCTTTTCATTTTTGAGGGGGTGAGCGTGAACGACGGACAATAAAACATTGTATCCGTTAAAGTTCCGGCCTTACAGGCGGCAAGGACAGGGAAAATGAGCGACGAGGACGTCATCGCGGCAATGCGGCAATGGATCGAGAAGGCGGTGATCGGGCTCAATCTGTGCCCGTTCGCCAAGGCGGTCTACGTGAAGAACCAGGTGCGCTACGTGGTAAGCCACGCGCAGCATCTGGACGGTTTCCTCGAGGACCTCGACCAGGAGCTGGATTTTCTCGCCGCCGCCGATCCCGACGAAATCGACACCACGCTGCTGATCCATCCCACGCTGCTGCCGGATTTCCTCGATTTCAACGATTTCATGCAACTGGCCGAGGCCGCGGTCGACGAGCACGGGCTGGACGGCGTGATCCAGATCGCCAGCTTCCACCCGCGCTTCCAGTTCGAGGGCACCGGGCCCGACGACATCGGCAACTACACCAACCGGGCACCGTTTCCCACCCTGCATCTGCTGCGCGAGGCGAGCATCGAACGGGGGGTGGCGGCCTTCCCGGAGGCCGAGACGATCTACGCGCGCAACATCGAGACACTCAAAACGCTGGGGCATGCGGGGTGGCAAGCCTTGTGGCGCAAGCCGTGAAGGTTCAACCTGGCTGTCAGACAGCGCAGGATCGTACAAAATCATTAAGCTTGGACTCGGCCAGTTTTGGATGGTCAGGATAAGCGCCATGACCGGCTGATCATCGGCAATAAGCAGGCTTCCATGACGCGCCTTGCTGGTCAATACGAAGGCAAACGCAAACACAACAATGTTCCATAACGGATACCTTTTGCGAGGCCATGGTTGTTTTGTGCTTGTTGACATATTCTAATAATCGTTAGAACATGTGAAATATGAACAAACGCCAAACCAAAGACCTCCTCTACGAAGAAGTCGCCCGCATTGGCAAGGCGGTTTCAAGCCCCAAGCGGCTGGAACTGCTTGAATTGCTGGCGCAGGGCGAAAAAACCGTGGAGGCCCTGGCCGCCGAGGCCGGCATCGACATCAAGCTGGCGAGCGCGCACCTCAAGGTGCTGAAGGCGGCGCGGCTGGTCGAGGCGCGGCGCGACGGGCGTTTCATTGCCTATCGGCTGTCCGGCGAGGACGTCAGCGCGCTGTGGGTCAACCTGCGCACGGTGGCAGAAGAGCATCTGGTCGAACTCAAGGTGGAAATGGAGCGGATTTTTGCCGCCCCGGAAAAGCTCGACGCCGAAACGCGGCGCTCGCTGATGGAGAAGGCGCGCCGCGGCGACGTGGTGGTGATCGACGTGCGTCCGTCCGCCGAATACGACAGCGGCCACCTGCCGTTCGCACGGTCCCTGCCGCTGTCCGAACTCAAGCAGCGCCTCGCCGAACTGCCCGCCGACCGCGACATCGTCGCCTACTGCCGTGGACCGTTCTGCATGATGTCCGCCGAGGCGGTGGCGCTGCTGCAAGAACACGGCTACCGCGCGCACAAGATCGCCGACGGCACGCCCGAATGGCAGGCGGCGGGTTTGCCGCTGGCCGAGTCCTGAATCACTCATTTGAATTAGAAACCAAGGAGACTCCCATGTTTTTCCGTCAATTGCTGGCCAAGGACGCCACCCTGTCCTACTTCTTCGGCTGCGGTTCCTGCCATGTTGGCGTCGCCGTCGATCCGGTGCTCGGCGACGAACAGTGGTTTATCGACGAAGCCGCCAAGCAGGATGTGAAGATCACCCACGTGATCGATACCCACGTTCATGCCGACCACTACACCGGCGGCCGCAAGCTGGCTGAGCTGACCGGCGCGGTCTACTGTCTGCACGAGTCCAACAGCAGCCGTGTGAACTACCCCTTCGAGGCCCTGAAGGACGGCCAGCGCATCGAGGTCGGTAACGTCTTCGTCGACGTGCTGCACACCCCCGGCCACACGCCCGACTCGATCTGCCTGCTGGTCACCGACAAGCGCCGCGCCGAAGCTCCGTGGTTCGTGCTCACCGGCGACACCCTGTTCGTCGGCAGCGCCGGCCGCCCCGATCTGGCCGGCAAGGAAACCGAAATGGCGGGGCAGATCTACGACACCCTGCACCAGCGCCTGATGACGCTGCCGGCCGAGGTCGAGCTCTATCCCGGCCACACCTCCGGCAGCGCCTGTGGCGCGGGCATGTCGGGCAAGCCGATGTCGACGATCGGCTTCGAGAAACGCTGGAATCCGATGCTGGCGATGAGCCGTGACGAATTCGTCGCCACCCTGACCCAATCGATTCCACCCCGTCCTGCGGAAATGGATCGCATGGTCGCCTTCAACCTCGGTAACTGAACATGTCGCTGACTCAGGAAGTGGCCCAAAGGGTAGACGAATACCGCTACGGCATCCGCCACAACGTTGCCCAGTTCTCGCACCAGCTGGTGCAGGTGTTTTTCGTCGGCCTCACCATCGGCATGTTCCGCACCGTGGTGCCGGCGCTCGCCGAAACCGAATTCGGCGTGGCCAAGGGCTCGTTCATGATGCTGATGGCCTTCGTCACCGCCTTCGGCTTCGTCAAGGGAACGCTCAATTTCGTCGCTGGCCGCATGTCCGAGCGCCTGGGGCGCAAGAAAGTGCTGTTCATAGGCTGGCTGGCCGCCGTGCCGATTCCCTTCATGATCCTGTACGCGCCGAGCTGGGGCTGGATTGTCGCGGCGACCGTATTGCTGGGCGTGAACCAGGGCCTCGCCTGGTCGATGACGCAGACGTCCAAGCTCGACCTCACCACCGCCGACCAGCGCGGGCTGACCATCGGGCTCAATGAATTCTCCGGCTACTTCGGCGTGGCGGTGGCGGGCATTGTCACCGGCTACCTCGCCACTGCTTTCGGCCCGCGTGAGGGGCTGATGATTTTCGGCCTGACGGTGGTGGCGCTGGCCGGCCTGCTGACCCTGCTGTGGGTGAAGGACACCCTGCCGTGGGCGCATGCCGAAGGCAAAAAGCACGCTGCGGGATTGATGACCGGTCCGAAGCCGCGCTACCCAACCAATATTTCCGACAAGCCCGGCACGTGGGACGTGTTCACCCTGATGTCGTGGCGCGATGCGCGTCTGGCGTCGGTCAGCCAGGCCGGGCTGGTGGAGAAATTCGTCGACGCGCTGGTGTGGGTGTTCTTCCCCGTCTACCTCTACCAGCATGGCCTCTCGCTTGCCGGCATCGGCTGGGTGGTCGGCGTGTACGGCTTCGTCTGGGGCATGTCGCAGTTCCTCACCGGCCACCTGTCCGACCGCATCGGCCGCAAAAAACCCATCGTCTGGGGCATGTGGCTGTGCGGCGCCGGCGTTGGCTTGGTGCTGCTGGGCGAGGGCGAGCTGTGGTGGTCGTTCGCCGCCGCGGTGATGGGCTTCGGCATGGCGCTTCTATACCCCACGCTGTCCGCAGCCATCTCGGACATCGCGCACCCCAACTGGCGCGGCTCGGCCATCGGCATCTACCGCTTCTGGCGCGACCTCGGCTACGGCATCGGCGCACTGCTGCTGGGTGCGGTGGCCGCGCTGTTCGGCGGCATCGAGGCGGGCTTCTGGTTCACCGCCGCCGCCATGTTCGTCTCCGGCCTGATCGTTTTGATGGCGTGCGAGGAAACCCACCCGCGCCTCAATCCCGCCAGGGATTGATCGTTTTCATCCAAGGAATTCGCATGAACAAAATATGCATTGCCCTGCTGGCCAGCTTGTCCCTGTTCGTCGCGCCCGCGCATGCCGACGAAAACCCGGCCGTGGTCGACGCGATCTTCGGCTACATGGACTTCGCCGAATACGGCAGCAGCCTGATCTGGCCGGAGCAGATCCCGAAGGAGGACTGGAAAAAGGTGTTCATCGTCGATGCGCGCGACGCCGCGCAGTACGCCAAGGAACACATCCCCGGCGCAGTCAACATCGAGTGGCGGCAATCGGTGGCGCGCCGTGCCGAACTGCCGAAGGACCGCATGGTGGTGGTGTACTGCAACTCCGGTTCGCTGTCGGCGCAGGCGGTGTTCGCGCTGCGCCTCCTGGGCTACGACAACGTCAAGGTGCTGCAGGACGGCATCGAGGGCTGGAAAGCCAAGGGCGGATTCGAGGCCCACGCGCGCGCCAGCAAGCCGGCCGGACACTGACCGGACCCCGCCGTGCAACTCGACTTGACGTTCCAGCTGGCGCTTCCGGGCCGCTTCCGGGATCTCGCCCTGTGGCTGCCCGTGCCACAGGACGCCCCGCAACAGCGGAGGCTTGCGCTTGAAAGCAGCGGCAACCATGCCGAACTGTCGCTGCACCACGATCCGCTGCATGGCGCACCGATCCTGTTCGTGCGCTGGCCGGGCGTGCAGGACGATTCGCAGCTGACCGTTTCCACCCGGGTGGAAACGCGGGAAATGACCTTTGACCTTGCGCAGGCACGCGCGGACGTCCCGCTGCCCGAGGACGCGCGCCGCTACCTGACGGCGAGCTTGCATCTGCCCGTCGAGGGCGCGGTTCGCACCCGCGCCGAGGCGATTACGCAGGGGCTGGACACGCCAGTGGACAGGCTCCGCGCGCTTTACGACTGGGTCCTGGCGCACGCCCAACGCCGTTTCGATGTCGCCTGGTGCGGCCTGGGCGACGTGCCGGCGATGCTGGCTGCCGGGGAATTCTGCGGCAAGTGCGTCGACATCAACTCGCTGCTGGTGTCCCTATGCCGCGCTGCGGGCCTGCCGGCGCGCACGGTGCTCGGCATTCGCGCCGCGTCCTCGCGTTTCGATCCCGCGCTCGGGGCTTCCGGCGATGTCACCCAGGCGCTGCACACCCGGGCGGAGGTCTATCTGGGCGGTCTTGGCTGGGTGCCGGCCGACCCCGCCGATACCTTGAAGCTGGCCGACGCAGGCGCGCCCGAAACGCTGCGGCGTGAAGTCAGCGCGTTTCTCCTGGGCGGCGCCGAGGCCAACTGGGTCGCCTACAACCACGCCCGCGATTTCCAGCTTGAACCGCCGGCGACGGGCGGCCCGCTCAATCTCTTCACCGCCCCCTACGCCGAGTCCAACGGCATCCCGCTCAATGTCGAGGCGGGCGCGCAGGGATACAGCATTTTCAGCCGCCCGGCAGAGCCTTAAGCCCAGCCAGACGACGCATCAATATTGTTTGTTTTGATGGGAGGCAGAGATGGATATTCTTGCGATCCTCGCCGGCATGGCGACCGGCATGGTGTTGGGCCTGTTCGGCAGCGGCGGTTCTATCATCGCCCTGCCGGCGCTGCTGTATCTGCTTCACGTCGAGCCGAAATCGGCCATTGCCATGAGTCTGGGCGTGGTGGGCGTCACCGCTACCATCGCGGCCATCGACAACTGGCGACGTGGCAACGTGGTCATCCGGGTGGCGCTGGTGTTCAGTCTGTTCGGCATGATGGGTACTTTCGCCGGCGCGCGGCTGGGTTTGCTGACGCCGGTGGTGATACAGCTCGGCCTGTTCGCTGCAGTGATGTATGCCGCCGCCTGGCGCATGTTGAAACCCGTCAAGCCGAGTCCAGCCCAGCCCATTGCGGCATCAGCAGACGGAGTGGTTGCTACGGGTGGCGGCACCGTTGCTTTCACCAGTTGCCACGATTTCTTCTCTCCCTGCATGGGTCACATCGCCCTGCACGGCATCGGCGTTGGCGTACTGACCGGCCTGGTGGGGGTGGGCGGGGGTTTCCTGATCGTGCCGGCGCTGGTGCTGCTCTCCGGCATCCCCATGAAGCAGGCGGTGGGCACCTCGCTGGCCATCGTCGCCGCCAAATCCTATGCCGGGTTCGCCGGCTACCTGGGCGGCGTGCCGATCGACTACGCCCTGATGGGCGCGTTTACCGCCGTCACCGTGGTGGGCAGCTTCGTGGGCACGTGTTTGGCAGGATACGTCTCGCAGGCCACCCTGAAAAAAGCGTTCGCCTGGTTCCTGGTGGTGGTAGCCAGCTACATTCTTCTGAAGAGTGTGATCGGGGAGGTCTTGGCATGAAACTCACCGTTGCCGCCGTTCTTGCGATGTCGTCCCTGCTCGCTTGGGCGACCGTCGCGACTGCCCGGCCCCAGGAGGCCGGAGTACCGCATCAGCCGCCAGAGCAGGCCATGCGCTGCGAATCGCCGGCCCAAACCAAGCCGCTCCCTGCACTGCATATCGAGGTATGCGATGCCTGCAACTTGAGCCGCGAAGACATCGTCGCCGCGAAGCACGCTTTCGCGGTGGCGGCGCATGCTGCGGGGCACAGGATCAATATCCTCGCTACGGAGCGGGTACGCATCACCGAAACCGGGGTGCTGGAGGATGGCGCAGCTTATGTAAAGGGCGAGACGGCAGGCATGTGGTTTCGCGTGGGCGCCCCCGGCCCTGGCGAGACCCTCGGCAGTATCGCCGGGCGCATGATATTCGTGATCCTGTCCGAGTCCCGGTGAAATATCCGTTTAGAGGCACGAGTATGAAACCAGGTGTTGTGTTCCGCCTGAACGACTGCGAAGGCTTGGGTAACGATAGTCAGCTGCATTTTGTTAGGCGTGTCATTAAAGGATAACGGGCTTTGCATATACGTGTCGTCTCTCAGCATCCCCCCGGCGGGCGATGCACCCTCTATGCCGGTTACGCCGAAGTGCTGGCCGTCTGCCTGGCTGCCCGGACGGAAGTCGTATTCAGTACCGAACGAGACGCCCATGGCTCGGGTTTTCCTTCCCTGCTGGTGAACGGACTCCCGGCCCAGCCGGCGGATGGGGTGATCCTGATGCCGGCAGACCTGTGCGCGGCGTTAACAGCGGCAGGGCTCGACAAGACCACCCTGGCTGGTTTGGCCACGGCCCTGGAAGCCCCGCTGGAACGCATGCTGGAAGGGGCGGCATGATTCCTGTGGTCATATGTGCCATGGATACCCTCCGCAACACCCCGAATCTCAAGGGCTTGGCCTGATGCCGACCTCACCCCGCGGCAACGTCCTGATCCTGGCGCTGAGTCAGGCCCTAATGCTGTCCGCCATTGTCCTCGCCATGGTGCTCGCCGCGATCCTCGGCGCCATGCTCGCGCCCGACAAGGGGCTGGCGACGCTTCCCGTCGCGGCCATGGTGATCGGCACCGCGCTCGCCTCGCTGCCAGCGGCCAGGCTCATGCGTCGGGTGGGACGCCGTCCCGGTTTTATGCTCGGCGCGCTGCTGGGCATCGGCGGCAGCCTGCTGTGCGCGCTGGCGCTTTACCGGAGTAGCTTTGCCGCCTTCGTCATCGGGAATTTCCTGCTGGGCAGTTACCAGGGCTTCGCCAATTACTATCGCTTCGCCGCCGTCGAGGCCGCCGGTCCGGCCCATGCCGGCAAGGCCATTTCCCTGGTGGTGGCCGGCGGCGTGGTTGCGGCCTTCATCGGCCCCCAGCTCGGAATATGGGGGCGCGACTGGATCGGCGGGCAGATATTTGTCGGCTCCTACCTGGCGCAGGGCGTTCTCAGTCTCATCGCGCTGGTTTTGCTCTCCCGCCTGCGCCTTCCCAAAATGGCCACTGTCGACGACGGCCCTGCGCGCCTGCTGCGTGAAATCCTGGCCCAGCCCGCCCTGCGGGTGGCGATCTTCGGCGCTGCCATCGGCTATGCCGTCATGATCATGGTGATGACGGCGACCCCGCTGGCGATTCTGGGCTGCGGCCTGCCGGGGGCGGACGTGACGCCGGTGATCCAGTGGCACGTGGTGGGAATGTTCGCGCCGTCCTTTTTCACCGGAATCCTGATCACGCGCTACGGTGCGCCGCGCATCATGCAGGCCGGGTTCATCCTGCTGCTTGGCCACGTCGTGCTGGCCCTGTCCGGTGTCGAGTTCATGCATTTTCTGTCGGCGCTGATCTTGCTCGGCGTCGGCTGGAACTTCGCCTTCATCGGCGGCACCGCGCTGCTGACCCAGACCTATCTGCCCGCCGAGCGGTTGAAGGTGCAGGCGGTAAACGAATTCGCAGTCTTCGGCTTGGCGGCGCTGGCCACCCTGTCGGCGGGATGGCTCTACGATCGCTTCGGTTGGGTTACGCTGAATTTCGCGGTGGTGCCCTTCCTGCTGGCCGCGTTGATCGCGGTCATCGCCATCGAGCGGAAATTCCGCCGGCTGGCAGCATCAGCCTGAAAACCAAACCGGCTTCCCCAATGAATACTGCCCCAATTTACCTCGACTACAACGCCACCACCCCGGTCGATCCGCGCGTGCTGGAAGCCATGCTGCCGTATCTCGCCGTTCACTATGGCAACCCGTCATCCGATCATGTTGTTGGGCAGCACGCGAAGGCTGCGGTGGAGGCCGCCCGTGCCGAGGTGGCATCGCTGATTGGGGCCGCGCCTGCGGAAATCATTTTCACCGGTTGCGCCACCGAGGCCAACAACCTGGCGCTGCTGGGTGCCGCGCGGGCGGCGCTTCCCAGTGGACGCAAACTGTTGGTGACGTCTGCCATCGAACATCCATCCGTGCTGCAACCCCTGCGCCATCTTGCACGGGAAAACTGGTCCTTGACCGAACTGCCGGTGGATGCGGCCGGCAGGGTGCAAGTGGATCGCGCGGCGACCCTCATCACGCCGGACGTGGCGCTGGTGTCGGTGATGCTGGCCAACAACGAGACCGGCAGCCTGCAGGCCGTGCGCGCGATTGCCGATCTCGCCCATGCCGCGGGTGTGTTGATGCACGTGGATGCAGCCCAGGCCGTCGGCAAGGTGGCGGTGGACGTGAATGCGCTGGGCGCCGACCTGCTGACCCTGGCCGGCCACAAGTTTTACGCACCCAAGGGCGTGGGGGCGCTGTATGTGCGAACGGGTGTCGCCATTGAACCGATCCAGTACGGCGCCGGCCACGAACACGGCCTGCGTCCCGGCACCGAAAACGTGCCATCTATCGTTGCCCTGGGCGAGGCGGCACGGCTGGCGCGGACAACGCTGGCGCAGGAAGCCGCACGCATGACAGCGCTGCGCGACCGCCTGCATGGACTGCTCGCCGCCGCCATTCCCGGCCTGCAGCTCAATGGCCACCCGACCGAACGCCTCCCCAACACCCTCAACATTTCCTTCCCTGCTGTAGCGGGGTGGCAAGTGCTGGCGGCTGCCCCGGCCGTGGCCGCGTCCACCGGTTCTGCCTGCCATGCCGGCGACCATGCGGTGAGCGGCGTGCTCGCGGCGATGGGGCTGACACGGGAAGCGGCTGCGGGTGCGGTGCGTCTGTCGCTGGGACGGTTCACGACCGAGAGCGATATCGACAGGGCGGCCGAAGCCTTGATCGGTGCCTGGAAGTCGCTGACGGCATGAACCCCGCCGACTACGAAGCCTGGTACCACACGCCGCGCGGGCGCTGGATCGGCGAAACCGAATACGCACTGGCTGCGCGCCAGCTCGCGCCGCAGGCGGGCGACAGCCTGCTCGACATCGGCTGCGGCACCGGCTGGTTCACCCGCCGCGCCGCGGCCGACGATCTTGTCGCAACGGGGCTCGACCCCAATTCCGTTTGGCTGGATTACGCGCGGGCCCACAGCAGCCCGGCATTGAGCTGGGTGGACGGCGATGCCCGCGCCCTGCCGTTCGCCGACGCCAGCTTCGACCACGTGCTGTCCATCGCTGCGTTGTGTTTTGTCGATGACGAGCGGCGGGCCGTGGCCGAGGCCGTGCGGGTGGCGCGCCGCCGCTTCGCCATCGGCTGGCTCAACCGGGCCAGCCTGCTGTACTGGCAAAAAGGCCGGCACGGCGGCAGCGGGGCCTATCGCGGCGCGCGCTGGCACAGCACACGCGAAGTGCCAGCGCTGTTCTCGGGATTGCCGGTGAAAAACCTGAAGCTGCGCTCGGCCATTTTTCTGCCTTCAGGAACGGGATGGGCCACCTGGCTGGAGCGAGGTGTGCCCCGGGTGCTGCCATGGGGCGGATTGCTGCTGGTGGCAGGAGAAAAGGCCTGACCGCAAAGCCACTCATTAGGCTTAAGCACCCATTGCTGCCGCCGGGGGGCCTCGCTAATGTGAGCTCATTTCAATGACTGGAATTCCCATGTCGAATCAACCCCGTATCCTCGAATTGCGCCAGGCGCTGTCGGGTGTCATTGTCGGCCAGGACACGCTGCTCGACCGCCTGGTAATCGGACTGCTCGCCGACGGCCACGTGCTGGTCGAAGGCCTGCCGGGGCTGGCGAAGACGACCGCGGTGAAAACGCTGGCCGCCGCCATCCACGGCAGCTTCCGGCGCATCCAGTTCACTCCCGACCTTCTGCCGGGCGACCTCACCGGCACCGATGTCTATCACGAAGGTCAGTTCGAGTTCGTCGAAGGCCCGCTGTTCCACGAAATCATCCTCGCCGACGAGATCAACCGCGCGCCGGCCAAGGTGCAGGCCGCGCTGCTGGAAGCGATGCAGGAACACCAGATCACGGTGGGCGGGGTGACGCGCCCGCTGCCGCCGCTGTTCATGGTGATGGCGACGCAGAATCCGCTGGAGCAGGCGGGCACCTACCCGCTGCCGGAAGCGCAACTGGATCGTTTCCTGTTGCATGTGGCGCTGGACTACCCGAACGACGCAGAGGAACTGGAAATCCTGCGCCGTGACCGTGCTCATCCGTCGGTTGCCGGACGCGCGCCGCTGGCGGCGGTGATCGACACGGCCGCCGTGCTGGCGGCGCGCGAGGAGGTGCGGCTAGTGCATGTGTCGGAAGAAGTCGAGCGCTACATCGTCGCCCTGGTGCGCGCCACCCGCGCCCCTGGCGAATGGCGCGCAGACTGGGCCAACGCGGTGGAGGTGGGCGCCAGCCCACGCGCCTCGCTCGCGCTGCTGCACGCGTCGGCCGCCGCAGCCTATTTGCGCGGGCGCGACTTTGTGACGCCGGACGACGTGCGCGAACTTGCCGCCGATTGCCTGCGTCACCGGATTACCTTGAGTCTCGACGCGCGCTTGCAGAAACTCGGCCGCGATGCCTTCATCGCGGGCCTGCTCGAGGCCGTGCCCGCGCCGTGAGGCTGGCGCAACTGAAGGCCCGGCTGCGCCGACCTGCGCAGCACGAAGCCGAGGCGGCGGTCCACGCGCCCCTGATCGCTGCCGACGACATCGCCGGACTCGCCGCGCAAGCCAGCCTGCTGGCAACGCAGCCGCTGCGCGAAGTGCACGATCACCACGCCGGCGACTGGGCGTCGCGCTGGCTTGGGCGCGGGCTGGATTTCGAAGAATCGCGCCCATACAGCGCCGGCGACGACATCCGCGACATGGACTGGCGCACCACCGCGCGTACCGGCCGTCCGCACCTCAAGATCTACCGCGAGGAGCGCCAGCCGCTGGTGCATCTGGTGGTCGACCGCGGCGCAACCATGCGCTTCGGCACCCGTCGCCGGCTCAAGGCCGCCCAGGCGGCGCGAGTGGCCGCGGTACTGGCGTTCGCCACCGCCGGCCACAACGGTGTGATCGGCGTCACGCTGTGGAACGCGCAGGATGAAACCCTGCCCCCGCGTCATGGCCGGTTGGCGGCGCTCGCGCTGATCGAACAGGCGGCGGCGCCGTGCCCGCCGCTCACCGACCCGACATCGACCGAATCCCTGCACCATGCCGACCGGCTTGCCGCGCTGGAAGCAAGTCTGCCGCGCGGCACGCGACTGGTTCTGATCAGCGATTTCAGCTGGCTGACGCCCGAACACGAGCCGCTACTGGCGCGGCTCGCTGCACGCTTTGAGATGGGGGCGATCCACATTGTCGACGCTGCCGAGCGCGCCCTGCCGGATCTTGGGCTGGTGCGTTTCCACGACATGGCGAGCGGGCAGGGCGTGTGGCTGGACACCGCGCAGGCTTCGGTGCGCAGCGCCAGCCAGTCGGCCCTGACCGGCCGTCTCGACGCACAGGCCGCGAGCCTCGCCCGCGCCGGGGTGCGGCACCAGCAGGTGGGCAGCGAGGCCGACGATCTGGTCCCGCTGCTGATCCATGGCTGATCCCCGTACCGAACTCGCCGACATCATCGCGCCGGCCGCGCCTGAGGTGCTGGCTGCGGGAGGCAGCCAGGTGGCCGGCTGGCTGGTCGTGGCCCTGCTCGTGGTGGCCGGCGGTTCGCTGTTCGGCTGGTGGTGGCAGCGGCGCCGCCCGGCGCGTGCGCTGCGCCGCCTTGCGGCTGCCGTGACCCTGCAGCAGGACACCGTGCCGGCACTGGCCGCGCGGCTCGACGCCTGGACGCGCGCACGCTACCGCATGCCTCGGCTGGACGCTGCGCACTGTCCCACCGGAATCGATCCAGCCGCCTGGGCGGACTGGACGGACACTCTGACGCACCTGCGCTTTGCGCCGCCGCCGCCCGATGGCTGTGCTGAGTTGGCGGCGCTGTGCGAAACCGCGCGCGCCTGGGAACACCATGTCTGAATGGGGACTGCCGCTTGGGCTCGAACTGGCGCAGCCGCTGTGGCTGCTTCTGCTGCTGCCGGTCGCGGCCTGGGGTGGGCTGGCTTGGCGCCGCGCCTCGCGAGATAGCCAAGCCGGCGAGGCGACCGTGGTGCTCAACCACCCGGCACTGCCGCTGGCAGCGGTGGGGCAACTGCCCGCGCCCAGCCTGCGCCGACCGGTGCTGTTGCGTGCGCTGGCGTTCGGCGTGCTGGCGCTGGCGCTGGCGCAGCCGCGCCAAGTCGGCGACTGGATCACGCCGCCGCCGGAAGGGCGCGACATGGTGCTGCTGATCGACACCTCGCTCACCATGAGCATCCGCGATTTCAGGCAGGGCGATCTCGAGGTCGAGCGCATGACGGTCCTGAAGGACACGCTCGCCCGCTTCATCGACGGCCGGCCCGGCGACCGCTTCGGCGTCATCGTGTTCGGCAGCGAAGTGGCGACGCTGACCCCGCCGACCTTCGACCGCATGCACGCCATCGCCCAGATCCGACGGCTGCAGGTCGGGATGGCGGGACCCGACACTGCGCTCGGCGACGCCCTCGGCATGGCGCTGAAGCAGGTCCAGACACGCCGCCTGCGTCCGGCCGTGATCCTGGTGAGCGACGGCGCCGACAACAACGCCGGCACGCTGACGCCCGCCGAGTCGCTGGCCGTGGCGCGCCAGGCCGGGGTGGCGATCCACACCCTGCAGTTCGGCAGCGATCCTTACGCGGCGGGGCGTGCTGCACGCCTCGGGGCTCATCCGGTCGAGCCTGATCCGCAGCCCGATCTCATCGACTTGGCGCGGCTCAGCCGCGGACAGCACTTCGCGATCGCCAGCGCCGACGACGCCACGCGCGTGATCCGCGCCATCGACCAGCTCGAACCGACCCTGTCGCGCCCGGCGCAGCATCGCCAGGTGCGCGAAGGGTACTGGGTCCTGCTCGCGCTGGCGGCCCTGCTGCTGGCGTGGGCGCGCTGGCTGACTGTGAGGCAGGGCGCATGATCGAGAGCCTGCTGCATTTGAACTGGCGCGAACCGCTGTGGCTGGGGCTGGCGGCGCTGCCGCTCGTGTTCGGCTGGTGGCGACGGGCGAGGCATGCGCGACTGTTGCGTTATGCCGATGTCGAGTTGCTGCCGTGGGCGGCGAACCAGCCCGCCGCACAGGCGCACGCACGCTGGCGCACGTTGGTGCATGCGCTTGCCTGGTTGCTGCTGGCGCTGGCCGCCGCCGGTCCGCGCCAGCCGCTGGACGTGCAGGCCGGCGAGCCCGTGCAGCGCCATCGGGTGACGGTGATGGCGGTGCTCGACGTGTCCGCCTCGATGCGCGCCACCGACATCGCCCCACGAGGGGACTCCGATTTTCTATGGGCTGAAGCCCATGAAAAGTCGTATGCCCCCGATCGGCTCACTCGCGCGCGCCTCGAACTGCTGGACTGGCTGCCGCGGCTGCAGGGCGAGCGGGTGGGGCTCATCCTCTATGCCGGCGAAGCGGGGGTGCTGCTGCCGCCCACCGATGACACGGCGCTGCTGCAGCGCGCGCTCGACCAGGTCGATCCGCGCCTGATCGAGGCGCAGGGAACGAACCTCGCGGCCGCGCTCGAACTGGCGCGCGCACAACTGGCTGCCGCGCCGGGCCGCGCCAAGGCCATCCTCCTGCTGACCGATGCCGACAGCGTCGACGCGTCGACGCAGGCCGCGGTGGACGGCTTGCGCGACGCCCGGCTGCCGCTCTTCGTGCTGGGCCTCGGCAGCGAGGCGGGCGCGCCGGTGCCGCTGCCGGATGGCGGCTACGCGGAACTGGATGGGATGCAGGTGCAAAGCCGCATGGCCGCAACGGCCTATCGCCAGTGGGCGCAGGCGAGCGGCGGGCGCTTCGCGGCGGTCGACGATGGCGATGCCGACTGGTCGGCGCTGCACGACCGCGGCATCGCGGCCCTGCCCGGCGATCCCGTCGCGGCAGAGGGGGCGGTCGCCTGGCGCGAACTGTATGCCTGGTGCCTGGCGCCTGCGCTGGCGATGTTCATGACGGTTTACCTGCCGCGCCGGGTGGCGGTGCTGATCGCCTTGGCCGTATTCGGCGCGGGCTTTGCGCCGACCGATGCGCTGGCCGATGAAGCCGCCGCCTGGCAGGCCTGGCAGCAAAAACAGTACGCCGCTGCGCAAACCCTGTATGTCCAGGCCGGCGGCTACCGCGGTCAGATGGGTGTGGGCGCCGCTGCCTGGCGGCAGGCCGACTATGCGGCGGCGGCACGCCACTTCGGCGCCGCCCTGCTGCTGGCGGCAAACGACCGCCAGCGCGCGGATGCACTCTACAACCTGGGGAACGCGCACTACGGCCGCGGCCAGTGGCAGGCCGCCTGGGAGGCGTTCGAAACCGTGCTGCGCATGCGGCCGAATGACGCCAACGCACGCGCCAATCGTGACCAGGCCTGGCAACGCCTGCGCCGCCAGCGCGCCGATGCGCCGATGCAAAGCGATCTCGGCGGGCGGCGCGGCTTCCTGGCCGAGGGCCGCATCCAGTTGGACGGGCAAGGCGGCCAGACGCCTGACGACCCGGAGTCCGAAGCCGCCGGCGTGCAGGTCGATCGCAACGCGCAGGCGGCCGGCGCCGCGCACCAGCAAGGTGACGGGGCGTCGCGATCCCGGGTGGCGGTCGACCCGCGGCTGGCGCTGTCGGGGCTGAAAAAGCTCGATCGACTGGAAGACCGCCCGCAACCCATGCTGAAAAACCTGCTGCAGCAGGATGCCCGTCACGACGACGCGGAGCGGCCGCCATGGTGAGATTATTCATGCTGATGGCTTTGCTGGCGGGCAGCGCGGCCCACGCCGCCTCACTGAGCGCGCACCTGGACCGGGCCGTCGTGGCGCTGGGCGAGCCACTCAGCCTGACGGTTCAGGCACGCGACCTCGATCTCGATGCGCTCGACTTGGCGCCGCTCGACGCACGCTTCGAGGTATTCGCGCGTACCCGCAGCCGAGGTACGGACAGCGAAACTCTGGTGCTGACGCTGTATCCACGGATCCCCGGGGCCGTGGTGATCCCGCCGCTGCAACTCGGGAAACGGCGCACGCCTGCGCTGCAATTGAACGTCACCGATGGTAGCGAAACCGTGCCACGGGTGACGGCGAACTGGACGCTCGAACCGGCGGTGCCGCGAGTCAACCAGCCGGTGCGTCTGACCCTTTCGATCTGCGATGACGGCAGCCTGCAGTGGCAGCGTCCGGCGTTGCCGACGCAGGCTGGGCGTGTGCTGCGCGTCCTGGGCGAAGACGAGGGCGAAGGCGAACGGATGGGCGAAGCCTGCACCCTGCACCGCTTTCACTGGGCGCTGCTCGCCACCCGCGAAGGGGCGGCCGCACTTCATCTGCCCATGCTCGACGCCACCCGCTTCGGCCAGCGCCTGCGTTTCCCCGGACCGTCGATGAATCTCGAGGCTGCCGCCTTGCCGGCCTGGTTGCCTGCCCACGCGCCGCCGGTTGCGCCGATCATTCAGGCAGACCCCTTGCCTGCGCGCTGGCCACTGCAGCGCCCGTTCACCTGGCGCTTCGAGGTGGCGGGCGGCTACAGTGCGGACGGTCTGAAGGCGCTGCTCGACCTGCAACTGCGCGAGTCCCCCGAGCTCGGTGTGTATCCGCCCCTGATCGAGACAATCACACCTGATGATTTGAATTCGCCGCTGTCGCACTATGCCGTCACGCTGTTCCTGCAGCCGCGTGAAAGCGGCACGGTCACGCTGCCGACGCTCAACCTGCCTTGGTACGACCCGGTGCGCGGTCAGTTGGCCAGTCAGGTGCTTTCGGGTCGTTCGCTTGCGGTGTTCGATCCGCGCTGGCGGCTTATCGGACAAGTGGCGGGCGGCCTGGCGGGGTTGCTGCTGCTGGCCACGCTGGCCTGGCAGATCCGGCGCATGGCACGCTGGCGCCTGGCGAGGCGGCGTGGTCTGCGTGCGATCCGGCAGGCGCGGGACGTGAGTGAACTGGCGCAGGCGGTGCGACGGTTTTCGCTGACCGGTGAGCCCAGCGCGCCCAGCCTCGGCGAATGGCTGCTGCACATGGAGCGGGAAACGGCGGCGTGCGAAGCGGCAGACGCCGTGCGTCAACTGCAACAGCAATTGTTCGGACGGGCATCGTGCACAGTGGCGGAATTGCAGCTGTCTTTTTTAAGGGGGCTGGCGCGGACCCGTCCGAAATCGCGCTCCCGGCGGGTCGATCCCTAGACAGTGTGTGCTGGGTACAGGCGTAAAAAAAGGGGCTTTCGCCCCTTTTCAGGTTGCGGTCACCGCGTTCAGGACACCCCGCCCTTGTAGGCGGCGATACCCGGATTGGACTTGCCGACACCGACGATCTTGGGCTCGTTCAGCTTCAGGCCCTTGATCACCTTCTTGTCGCGCAGGTAGCTGGCGACGACCTCCCAGATCGGCTCGCCGGTCGCGCCTTCGGCCACCGGCGCCCAGCCCGCGACCTTGTAGGTCTTGTTGGCGACCACCGGCTTGCCCTTGATGGTCATGCTGGTGATCCGGCTGCCGATCTTGGCGTTGGGGGCGATGGTGTACTCGATGCCGCCCACGCGCACCATGTCGCCGCCCTGCTGGTAGTAGGGGTCGGCGTTGAACAGGTTGTCGGCGACGTCTTCCATGATGGTCTTGATCATCTCGCCGCTCATGTTGGTGAGCGTGGTCTGCGGATAGGTGATCGCGGTCTGGTCCATCAGACGCTCCATCGTGATGGGGTCGCCCGGCAGCAGCGTGGTGCCCCAGCGGAAACCGGGCGAGAAGGCTGCGTCCGCGCCCTTGACGTCCATCATCGCGTCGACCAGCAACTGGTCCCAGGTGCCGTTGAAGTTGCCGCGGCGATACAGGAAGTCGTCGGTGACGGCGAGCGTCTCGCTGAGCTTCTTCTCGTAGGGGGCGCGCACCTTCTTGATGTAGGCATCCATCGCCGGATCGGCCGGCAGCAGGTTGGAGAACACCGGCAGCAGGCGGTATTTGTAGCTTTGCACCTTGCCGCCGCGAACGTCGAAGTCCATCACGCCGAGGAACTTGCCGTTGGAGCCGGCATTGGTCACCAGGGTGATGCCCTTGGCGTTCTTGACCTTGACCGGCTGCGGCACGCCGTCGTGCGTGTGGCCACCGAAAATGGCGTCGATGCCGGTGACGCGGCTGGCCATCTTGAGGTCGACGTCCATGCCGTTGTGCGACAGCACGATCACGACCTTGGCGCCCTTGGCGCGTGCGTCATCCAC
>JAJYXG010000100.1:0-18361 GCA_021791095.1 Pseudomonadota bacterium | reverse complement strand
GGCGCACGATGAACATGTCGGCGTGCATCGCGGCGAGGTTGTCGACGGTGTCGAGGATCGCCTCGCCCTTGGTCTGGCTGGAGGTGGCGATGTTGAGGTTGACGACGTCGGCGGAGAGCCGCTTGGCAGCAATCTCGAAGGTGGTGCGGGTGCGCGTCGAGGGCTCGAAGAACAGGTTGAAGATTGATTTGCCGCGCAGCAGCGGGACCTTCTTCACCTCGCGCTCGCCGACGTCCATGAAGGATTCGGCAGTGTCGAGTATCTGCGTCAGGATCGCGCGCGGCAGGCCGTCGAGCGTGAGCAGGTGGCGCAGCCTGCCGTCTTCAGTGAGTTGTAGGTTCATGCGAGGGTGAGGGTGAGGTGGCCGTCGTCCAGCCGCGAAAGATTGATGTTCTGGTGGTCGGGAACGGTGAGTGTAAGGCCGGCGAAATCGGGACGGATCGGCAGTTCATGGCCGCCGCGGTCGACCAGCACCGCCAGCCGGATCGACGCCGGGCGGCCGTAGTCGAACAGTTCGTTCATCGCCGCGCGCACCGTGCGGCCGGTGTGCAGCACGTCGTCGACCAGCAGGATGTCGCGGCCTTCGAGATCGAACGGCAGGCTG
Organism: Pseudomonadota bacterium; assembly: GCA_021791095.1. Taxonomy (GTDB): domain Bacteria; phylum Pseudomonadota; class Gammaproteobacteria; order Burkholderiales; family Thiobacillaceae; genus Thiobacillus. The sequence continues at coordinate 17,757 of JAJYXG010000100.1, read as the reverse complement.
GACGGCTTCACCTGCGGATGCAGGCCGATGCGCGAAAAGTCGTCGCGATAGAACGAGATGTCGAGCGTGCCTAGGGGCAGGGTGCAATGCAGGACCGCGTGCAGGCGCTCGGCCACCCAAACGCCGCCGGTGTGGATGCCGACGATGACCGTGTCGGGTGTGAGCGTGGGCGCGATGGCGTCGGCCAGTTTCGCAATCAGCGGGTCGACGTCAGGCAATGAGGCGTGCATCAAAAAATCCTTGCAGTATCAGTTGGGCGGCGACGGCGTCGAGCAGCGCCTTGTTCTTCTTGCCGTGGATGCCGCGCTCGTGCAATTCGGATTCGGCCGCGGTGCTGGTGTGGCGTTCGTCCACCAGAAACACCGGCAGCTTGAAGCGCGATTCTAATTTGCGCGCGAAGTTTTTGGCCACCCGTGTCATTTCGTGTTCGCTGCCGTCCGCGTGGGTGGGCAGGCCCAGCACCAGCAGCACCGGCTGCCACTCGGCGATCAGTTTGGCGATTGCGGTCAGGCGTGCATCGGTGGACTCGGCCTGGATGACAGCAAGCGGGTGCGCGACCCCGATCGACAGTTCGCCCGAGGCGACGCCGGTGCGTTTCAGGCCCAGGTCGAAGGCCAGCACCGTGCCGTGGGTGTCTGCGAAGCTCAAGCGTGCCCGGCTTCTTCGGACAGACTGGCGAAGTCGATGCCGAGCAGCTTCATCGCGGCAGGCAGGCGTTCTTCCGGCGCGAGATCGAAAATGACCTGCGGGTCGGCGGCCACCGACAGCCAGGCGTTCTGCCTGATCTCGTCTTCCAGCTGGCCGGCCCCCCAGCCGGCGTAGCCCAGCGAGACCATGAATTTTTCCGGGCCCGTGCCCTGGCTCACGGCCTCCAGCACGTCCTTCGAGGTGGTGAGGCTGACCGCGTCGTTGACGGTAAGCGTGGAGCTGAACGTGAGCGGCGGGGTGTGCAGAACAAACCCCCGTTCGGTCTGCACCGGGCCGCCAAAATACACCGTGTCCTTGTGCAGACGTTCCGGCAGGGACAGTCCGATCTGTTCGAACAGCGTCGACAAATCGAGGTCGATCGGACGGTTGACCACCACCCCCAGCGCACCCTGCTCGCTGTGGTCGCAGATATAGGTCAGCGTGCCGTTGAAATTGGGATCGACCATGCCCGGCATGGCGATCAGAAAGTTGTTGGTGAGGTTGACGGTATCCATGATTGCATTCCCATTGTAATCTGCCTCAAATCAGGCAAACACACCTTTTTGCACCCTGCTTTCTCACTATAGCGGCCAGAACGCCCCATGCATGAATACACCCGCGCCCTGGTCTGGTTTCGTCGCGACTTGCGTGATTTCGACCACGCCGCCCTTTACCACGCGCTCAAGCGTGCCCGGCAGGTGGTCTGCGCCTTCGTGTTCGACCGCGACATTCTGGATGCGCTTGCCGATCCGGCCGACCGCCGGGTCGAGTTCATCCACGCCAGCGTCACCGAATTGCAGCAATCCCTGCAGGCGAAGGGCGGTGGTCTGGTTGTCAGGCACGGGGTTGCGCGCGACGTGATCGTGCAACTGGCTGCCGACGTTCAGGCCGAGGCAGTGTTTTTCAATCACGACGACGACCCCGCCGCGCTGGCCCGGGATGCCGCCGTCGAAGCCGCGCTGTGCGCCCGTGGCATTGCCGTTCATCATTTCAAGGACGCCGTGATCTTTGAACGTGAGGAAGTGCATACGGCCGCCGGGTCGCCCTACAGCGTCTTCACTCCGTACAAGAATGCCTGGCTGAATACGCTGTCGCCTTTCTATCTGCAGGCTTATCCGGTCGATGCCTACGCCGACCGGCTGGCCGCGCAATCGACGCCGATTCCAGCCCTGCAGGACATGGGGTTTGCCCATACCAACCTGCGCGAACTCAAGCTGCCGCTCGGCATGTCGGGCGGCGCGCGGCTGTTCGGGGATTTCCTGGGCCGCATTGACCGCTATCAGGAGACGCGCGACTATCCCGCCGTGAAGGGGCCGTCATACCTGTCGGTGCACCTGCGCTTCGGCACGGTGTCGATCCGCCAGCTCGCCGCCGCGGCCTGGCAGCAGGGTGGGCGCGGCGCACAGACCTGGCTGTCCGAACTGATCTGGCGCGATTTCTATCATCAGATTCTGTGGCACCGCCCCGAGGTCGCCAGCGGGCATGCCTTCAAACCGCAATACGACGCGCTGCCGTGGCCGAATCCGCCGGGGCACTTTGAAGCCTGGTGCGAAGCGCGCACCGGGTATCCGCTGGTCGACGCCGCGATGCGCCAACTGAACCAGACAGGCTACATGCACAATCGCCTGCGCATGGTCGCTGCCTCGTTTCTGACCAAGGACCTGCTGGTCGACTGGCGGCTTGGCGAGCGCTACTTTGCCGACAAGCTGATCGACTTCGACCGTGCCGCCAACAGCGGCGGCTGGCAGTGGGCGGCCTCGGTCGGCTGCGACGCCCAGCCCTGGTTCCGCATCTTCAATCCGGTCACGCAATCGGAAAAATTCGATCCGCAGGGTGTCTTTGTCCGCCGCTATCTGCCCGAACTCGCAGCGGTCCCGGATAAGTTCATTCACGCTCCTTGGACGCTGACGGGCAGCGAACAGACGCGCATCGGCGTGATCATCGGCCGGACCTATCCCGCACCCATCATCGATCATGCGGCCCAGCGCATGAGGGCGCTGGCGCTGTTCAAGGCAGCAGCGCGGACGGGTCCGATCTAGCCGGCAGCCGGCCGGCAGACCGGCGGGCGGGTGGCCAGCCCGCTCAAATAACAGTCGAGCAGCGGCGGCGCGCACGCGGCGAGATCGTAGCTCTCGGGGTTCAGCACCCATTCGTGCATCAGCCCCACCATGTAGGCGTGCAGACCCTGTGTGGCAAGGAAGGTGTCGGTCACGGGCGGCAGCTGGCCGCAAGCGACCGCCTGCTCGAACAGCCGCTGTACCTGCGACAGGCAGGCCGCACGGTCGGCATCGTTCTTCGCAACCACCGGTGCCAGTTCCTCGGTGAATTCGCATTTGTGGAAGATCACCTCGAACATCGCCTGCGTGTCGGCGTGCTGCGCCAGCTGGGTGAGCGCCATCAGGGCAAGCTGCCTGACCGTGGCGAGCGGGTCTCGTTGCACGCTCTGGCTGGCCTCGGCCAGCAGCGCTTCCACCGGCATGGTGCCGCGCTCGCAAACGGCCTGGAACAGCTCGGCCTTGTCCTTGAAATGCCAGTAGATCGCGCCGCGCGTCACGCCAGCACGTTCGGCAACATCGGAGAGCCGCGTGTGGGCAACGCCCCGTTCGCGGAAAACCTGAAGCGCAGCGACAAGCAGGGATTCACGGGTGGCGAGGGCGACTTCACGGGTTTTTTTGACCATGAGTGCATTGTCCTAGAAAATGCCCCATCCGGCAATTTACATTCATGCATGTATGCTCTTATCATAGTCGGCCACATACTTCAGGGGAGCGCCATGCACCGATTGTCACGCGCAGTCGCTTTGAGTCTGACGGCGTTGCTTGCCGCTTGCGGGCAGCAGGACCCGGCCCAACAGCAGGCAGGCGGCGCGCCGCCGCCGGCGCAGGTGGCCGTGGAAACGGTCTCCCTGCAGACCGTGCCCATCAGCTTCGAATACGTTGGGCGGCTGGAAGCATCGCGCGAGGTGGAAATCCGTCCGCGCGTCGCCGCGGTCATCGAGCGCCGCCATTTCGAGGAGGGCGCACCGGTGAAGGCTGGCGCACTGCTGTTCACGCTCGACGGCGCCAGCCTTGCCGCGCAAGTGCGCGCGGCAGGCGCCGAACTCGCCAACCGGCAGGCCCTGCTGGCAGAAGCGAAGCTTGAACTCGGTCGCAACCGCGCGCTCGCGGCGCAGGGCTTCGTCAGTGCGCGTGCGCTCGATGCCACGCAAACCGCGCTCGCCGTGACCGAAGCGGGGGTACGCACGGCCGAGGCGAATCTCGCCGATGCACGGATCAATCTGGGCTACACCAAAATCCGCGCGCCGCTTTCCGGCGTGATGGGACGTGCGCTGCAGGTGGAAGGCGCGCTGGTAAGTCCCACCAGCCCGGCTTTGACTACGCTGGCGCAGATCGCCCCCATCTATGCACGCTTCTCGATCGGCGAGGACGAGCGGCTGGCACTGGAAAGGCAACGTCTGGAAGGTACGCTCGAACAGGGCCGGCAGCGCGTCGGCCTGGTGCTTGCCGACGGCACCCGCATCGCCGCCACCGGCACGCTGAATTTCAGCGATTACAAGGCAAATCCGCAAACCGGCGCATTCGACATGCGCGCCGAGTTTGCCAACACCGACGGCGCCCTGAAGCCGGGCCAGTTCGTGCGGGTGGTCATCGAGGGCGGCCAGCTGCCGGACGCGATCAGCGTGCCGCAACCGGCGGTGCTGGATGGCCCCACAGGCAAGTTCGTCTACGTTGCCACACCCGGCGACAAGGGCATGACCGTCGCGTTGCCACGCCCGGTCAAGGTCGGCGCTTGGGTCGGTGGCGGTGAGCCAGGCGTGGGGCGCTGGGTCGTCAAAAGCGGTCTGAAGCCGGGCGACAGGGTCGTGGTCGACGGCATGGCGCGGATTTTCTTCCCCGGCATGCCTGTCGCACCCAGCGAGGCCGGCGCGCCCACCGACGTGATGTCGGGCACGGCAGGCACCCCCGCCGCCGCAGCGAAACAATAAGGAACCGTCATGTTCTCGCGCTTCTTCATCGACCGGCCGATCTTCTCGGTGGTGCTGTCCATTCTCGTCGTGCTTGCCGGCCTGCTGGCAATGCGCGCGCTGCCGATCGCGCAGTACCCGGAGATCGCCCCGCCGGTCGTGACGGTGCGTGCAATCTACCCGGGCGCGTCGGCCGGGGTGCTGGAGCAGACCGTCGCCGCGCCGCTGGAAAATGCGATCAACGGCATCGAGGACATGATGTACATGAGCTCGACCTCGGCCTCGAACGGCGTGCTGGAAATCCAGGTCACCTTCGAGATCGGCTCGGACGTCGACAAGGCCTCGCTCAACGTCAACAACCGGGTCAAGCAGGCCGAGGCGCGGCTGCCGGAGGAAGTGCGGCGCCAGGGCGTGACGGTGGAAAAGGGCTCGTCGGCTTTCCTGCAGGTGCTCGCCTTCCTCTCGCCCGACGGCCGCTACGACGATCTCTACACCAGCAACTACGTCACGCTCAACGTGCTGGACCGGCTGAAGCGCATTCCCGGCACCACCAACGTGCAGATCTTCGGCGCCAAGGACTACGCCATGCGCATCTGGCTCAAGCCCGACCGCATGGCGCAGCTGGGCGTCACGGTGGCCGATCTGTCCCGCGCAATCAGCGAGCAGAACGCGCAGTTCGCCCCCGGCAAGATCGGCCAGCCGCCGGTCGACAGCGGTCAGGCGCTGGTGTATTCGCTTACGACAAAAGGCCGGCTCGCCGATCCCAAGGAATTCGAGAACATCGTCGTGCGCGCCAACCAGGACGGCTCGCTGCTGTATCTGAAGGACGTCGCGCGGATCGAACTCGGCTCCAAAGACTATGACTTCGCAGGCCTTTACAACGGCAAGCCGGCGACGCTGGTCGGCATCTTCCTGCAGCCCGGCGCCAATGCGCTGGAAGTCGGCGACGAGGTCACGCGCACGGTCGAGGAACTGAAGAAGAACTTCCCGGAAGGCTTCGATTACGCCGTGCCCTACGACACCACGCGCTTCGTCGAAGTGTCGATCCGCGAGGTGGTGAAGACGCTGGGCGAGGCGATCCTGCTGGTGGTGCTGGTGGTGTTCGTGTTCCTGCAGAACTGGCGCGCGACGCTCATCCCCATTCTTGCGGTGCCGGTGTCGCTCTTGGGCACCTTCGTCGGCCTGCTGCTGCTCGGCTATTCGATCAACACGCTGACCCTGTTCGGCATGGTGCTCGCCATCGGCATCGTGGTCGACGACGCCATCGTGGTGCTGGAGAACATCGAGCGCATCATCCACGAGGAAAAGAAAGCCCCGCGCGAAGCCGCCCTGCTGGCGATGCGCGAGGTCACCGGACCGGTGATCGCGATCGTGCTGGTGCTGTGCGCGGTATTCATCCCGATCGCCTTCCTCGGCGGGCTGACCGGCGAGCTGTACCGCCAGTTTGCGGTGACGATTGCGATTTCGGTGGTGATCTCGGGCATCGTCGCGCTGACGCTGACGCCGGCGTTGTGCGTGGCGCTGCTGAAGGGCGAGAAGCCGCACGAACCGGGGCGCTTCTTCCGTGCCTTCAACCGCGGCTTCGCCGGCGTGACCCACCACTACCAGGGCGGCGTGAAATTCCTCATGCGGCGCTCACTGGTGGCGCTGTCGATTTACCTCCTGATGATCGCCGCTGCGGTCACGCTGTGGAATTTCACGCCCGGCAGCCTGGTGCCGGACGAGGACCAGGGGTATTACATCAGCGCGGTGTACTTGCCCGACGGCTCGGCGCTGTCGCGCACCGAGGCGGTGGTCAAGCAGGTCGATGCGATTGTGCGCAAGGACCCGACGGTCGAGCACGTGGTCGCCTTTGCCGGTCTGGATTTTCTCGGCGGCGGTTTCCGCAACAGTGCGGCGACGATTTTCGTCGCCGCACGCCACTGGGACGAGCGCGAGAAGACCATCCAGCAGATGGTCGGCGAGATGATGGGTTCCACTGCCGGCATCCGCGAGGCGCTGGTGCTGGCGTTCGCGCCGCCGCCGATTTTCGGGCTGGGTAATGCCGGTGGCTTCGAGTTCTACATCCAGAACAGAGGCGAGGGTGGCCCCAAAAAACTCGCCGAGGTGAGCGAGGCCTTTCTCGCCGCTGCGCGGCAGGACAAGCGCCTTGCCCAGGTGCTGACGCTGTGGCGGCCGCACGTGCCGCAGCTGTATGTCGACGTCGACCGCGAGAAGGCGAAGATGCTCGGCGTCAGGATCGACGACGTGTTCAGCACGCTGTCGGCCACCCTCGGCAGCTATTACGTCAACGACTTCAACAAATACGGCCGCACCTGGCAGGTACTGATGTCGGCCGAGCCGGGCGCGCGCAAGACGCCGCAGGACGTGTCGGCGTTGTTCGTTCCCAACCAGTCGGGCGAGATGGTGCCGATGTCGGCGCTCGCCCGGATCAGCTTCTCGTCCGGTCCGGAGACGCTCGACCGCTACAACAACCTGCAGGCGGTCAAGATCATGGGCAGCGCGGTGCCGGGGATCAGCTCGGGACAGGCGCTTGCCATCGTCGACGAGATCGCGAAGAAGACCCTGCCACCCGACTTCAGCTACGAATGGACCAGCGCCTCGTTCCAGGAAAAGCGCTCGAGCGGGACCTCGGGCATCGCGCTGGGACTGGCTGTGCTGATGGTGTTCCTGATCCTCGCTGCGCAGTACGAGAAATGGTCGCTGCCGTTTGCCGTGCTGATGGCGCTGCCCTTCGGCACCTTCGGCGCGCTTGCCGCGGTGTGGCTGCGCGGGCTGACCAACGACGTCTACTTCCAGATCGGTCTGGTGACGCTGCTGGGGCTGGCGGCGAAGAACGCGATCCTGATCGTCGAATTCGCCGTGCTCAAGAAGCAGGAAGGCTATTCCAGCGTGGCGGCCGCGCTGGAAGCGGCACGCCTGCGCTTCCGCCCCATCCTGATGACTTCGCTTGCCTTCATCCTCGGCGTGCTGCCGCTGGCGATTTCCACCGGCGCGGGTGCCGGCGCGCGCCACGCAGTCGGCACCGGGGTCGTTGGCGGGATGCTCGCCGCCACCTTCCTCGCGGTGTTCTTCATTCCGTTGTTCTTCCATTGGATGTCGGACAGGCGGCTACAGGCCCGTCAAGAGGAGATCGATGCACGCCCGCATGAACATGCCACTGTGCACATGCCGTCGCACCACCCCTCGCGGGCTGCGCCGCCGAGCGCGCAGTCCTGACTCGCGTGTGCCTGATCGATGGCCGCCCTCCGTCAATGCAAGGCCAAGCGCGAAGTGCGGCACTGGCACTCAAGTGTGCCGCCTCACCGCCGTTATCGTAGGGCGCGTAATCTGAGCGGCGTCCCGCTTGGTATAGACCCGCCGCACATTGACGGCAGGCGGCAAACCCGAAATACTTGTCATGGCAGTAAGGTTATTTGTGCACCCTCCAGCCAAGAAGAGAGGAAACCCCGCTTTGATGCGATTGCCAGGACAAGACTCACACCGCCTTGCCGGCATGCTGCTAATTGCCACGAGCATTCCGCTGTTGGTGTGGCAGGCCGTTCCGGCCAACCAGCTGACGATCTCGACCCCGACTTTCCTGGCGGCCCATTCGATGATGGAAATCTTTGCCATCATCGTTGCAGCGCTGGTTTTTTTCACCGGCCACGGCGCGCAGGAAACCGCGCGCTCGATCCGTGCCATGGTCCTGGGCTGTGCGTTTCTGGCGGTGGCGCTGTTCGACATCCTGCATTTCCTTTCCTATCTGGGCATGCCGGATCTGATCAGCCCCAATTCCCCCCACAAATCCATCCTGTTCTGGCTGTGTGGCCGCTTCGCCGCCGGGCTCGGCCTCCTGGCCTATGTGTTGCTCCCGGAAACCCCTGCTGCGCGTTTCCCGGCCAGCCGCTACGGGTGGATCGGGGTTCTGCTGCTGGTGGGGGCGTTTTCATACGGGCTTCTGGCGTCGCCCGACATCGTGCCGGCGATGTATGTGATCGGCCAAGGATTGACTCCGCTCAAGGTGACGCTCGAAGGGGGGGTGTTCGGCCTCTACATTGCGGTCGCCGTCCTGCTGTATCTGCGTCGCACGCGAATTACCCATTGCGATACCGAAAGCCTGATGCTGGCCCTGATGCTGATGGCGGCAGGCGAACTGTTCTTCATCGTGTATGTGAACGTGAGCAGCACGGCCAACATGCTGGGACACGCCTACAAGGTGTTTGCCTATTATTTCCTTTACCGTGCGATCTATGCCGAGGCAGTCAGCCGGCCGTTCCGCCAGTTGCGGCACATGCTTAGCCATGACGACCTGACCGGGCTCCCCAACCGCGCTGCATTCAACGATGAGCTTAACCTGGCGATGGCGCGCACCCGGCAGGACGCGCCCTGCGCCGTTTTGTTGCTGGACCTGGATTATTTCCAGAATGTGAACGACACGTTGGGTCACGAGCAAGGCGACCTGCTGCTGGTTGCCGTCGCCCAGCGCATTCGAGCGAGCCTGCCGAAATCCGCATTCATGGCCCGCTTCAGCGGCGACGAGTTCGTGATCCTGCTGGAAAATGCGTCGGCCGTACGGGCGAAACAGGTTGGCCAGACGCTGATGCAGGCCATGGCTCAGGAGTTCGATATTGGCAACGACCGTCTGGAAATCAGCGCCAGCATCGGCATCGTCACGTATCCGGCGGATGGCGAGTCAGCCAGCGTCCTGATGCGGTATGCAGACCTGGCTCTGCACCGCGCCAAGTCGTCCGGGCGCAACTGTCTCATGCTGTTCAGCCGCGATCTGTCCGACGAGCTCCAGCGCCGGGTGCTGCTGGAGGCGCGTCTGAAACATGCGCTCGCACGCAAGGAATTCGTCCTTCACTATCAGCCCAAACTGGAAATCCGCTCGGGTCACCTCATGGGCTGGGAAGCCCTGCTGCGCTGGCAATCGCCTGAACTCGGTGCGGTCAGCCCGGAAGAATTCATTCCGGTCGCCGAACAGAGCGGACTGATTCTACCGATGGGCAACTGGGTGTTGCGGGAGGCCTGCCGCCAGATGCGTGAGTGGCAGAATCTGGGGTTGCAGGCCGGCAGCATGGCGGTCAACCTGTCGACGCGCCAGTTTCGGCAAAAGGATCTGGCCGAGGAAATCAGCATCGTTCTCCGCGAAACCGGGCTTTCGCCGGCCGACCTCGAACTGGAGATCACCGAGTCGTCGATCATGGACAGCATGGCGTCCGCCGCTGTCGTCCTGGCTGAACTTGAGCGTCTGGGCATCCGCATCGCAGTCGACGACTTCGGTACCGGCTATTCGTCGCTGAGTTACCTGAAAACCTTTTCCATCCACTGCCTGAAGATCGATCGTTCCTTCATCGATGACATCCCGGGCGACGACAACGACACTGCAATCGTACGTGCCATCATCACGCTGGCACGTAGCCTCGGCCTGACTGTGGTGGCGGAAGGGGTCGAATCCGTGTCGCAACTGGCTTATCTGAAGGCCAATCATTGCGACCAGGCTCAGGGCTATTTGTTCAGCCGCCCGTTGCCGCCCGATGAATGCGTCAGCTTGATGCACGCCGGTCCGCGTCGGGCGACAGCCTAGGTCCATCTTCCCAATGAAACAGCCGGGCATGCCCGGCCCGGGCGGTGGGCAACCCCATTCCCTTGAGGGGGATACCCTTTTCACCTCTCACAAACAGTCCGCGGCACCCTTTTCATATGGGTTGCAAACCGATTCCGTACGGACTGGACAGGGCTAAAATGGTGAATATAATTAGTTACGGATGTTCTTGTCCGCTTAATGGAGAACAGAAATGAAGCTATTTGCTGCCGTGATCGCCCTTGCCCTCCCCCTGTATGTGGCTCCGGTGCATGCGAGCCCCGAGCTTGCTGCCAAGAGCAAATGCATGGCCTGCCATGACGTGGAAAAGAAGAAACTGGGACCTTCTTTCAAGGACATTTCTACCAAGTACAAGATGGGTCTGGGCTGCGGTAAGGGAGACGCCGAGGCCATGCTGACCGAAGGAATATTGAAGGGCTCCAAGGGCAAGTGGGGGAAAATCCCGATGCCGGCGCAAAAGATCCCGCCCGCGGACGCCCAGACACTGTCGAAGTGGATCCTGGGTTGCTGACGTCTTGAGATAGGGCCGACCTTGGCCCTGCTTTTCCAGCCTAGCCCAGCATCGCTTTCAGCGCAGCGAGACGATCACTGCCGCTGGCCTTTGCGTCTGCGCTGGAGGGTTTTTCCGGCTGACGCACGTCGTCGCCTAGTTCGTCGATGAAGCGCGAAGGGTCGCAGGCCACCGTTTCGCGGGCGCGCTTGCGGCGCGAGCAGTAGGAGAGGGTGAGCGACTTCTTCGCGCGGGTGACGCCGACGTACATCAGGCGCCGCTCCTCTTCCAGCCGGCCTTCGTCTACCGCATCGCGGTGCGGCAGGATGTTTTCCTCGACGCCGACCAGAAACACATGGCCGAACTCCAGCCCCTTGGCGGCGTGCAGGGTTGAGAGTCGCACCGCGTCGGGCTCTGTTTCCTCGCGGCCTTCCAGCAGCGTGATCAGCGCGATGGTCTGCGTGAGCTGCAGCAAATCCTTCTCGTCCTCCTCGCCCTTCTTGGCCATCCAGGCGGCGAATTCCAGCACGTTGTTCCACTTGTTCTGCGCCGCGCGCTGGTCGTCCTGGTCGAACAGATAGACCTCGTAGTCGACTGACTTCAGCAGATCGTCCAGCAGTTCGCCCGCCGGCTCACGCGCGACCCGTTCCTCGAAGCGGTTGATGAAATTGCAGAACTCGACCAGCGGCGCCAGCTGGCGCTCGCCGATCTGCGCCGCGGCCGCGGCCGAGAACACTGCTTCGAACAGGCTTACGTGCAGGGTGGCGGCGACTTGGCCGAGCTTTTCCAGGGTGGCGGCGCCGATGCCGCGCTTGGGTGTGGTGACCGCGCGGATGAAGGCGGGGTCGTCGTCGCTGTTGGCGATCAGGCGCAGGTAGGCGATCACGTCCTTGATCTCTGCGCGGTCGAAAAACGACTGCCCGCCCGAGAGCTGGTAGGGGACCTTCTCATTCCTCAGCGCCTGCTCGAACACGCGCGCCTGGTAGTTGCCGCGATACAGGATGGCGTAGTCGCGCCATTCGGTGCGGTGCTGGAATTTGTGCGACAACAGGCGCATCACCACCGACTCGGCTTCGTGCTCGTCGTCCTTCGTCGGCATCACCTGGATCGCGTCGCCGTGGCCGAGGTCGCTCCACAACCGTTTCTCGAACAGCTTGGGGTTGTTGGCGATCAGGCTGTTGGCGGCCTTCAGGATACGCACCGTCGAGCGGTAGTTCTGCTCCAGCTTGACCACGTGCAGGTGCGGGTAGTCCTCGTTCAGCTGGCGCAGGTTGTCAGCCGAGGCACCGCGCCAGCCGTAGATCGCCTGGTCGTCGTCGCCGACCGCGGTGAACGCCGCGCGCACCCCGGTGAGCTTCTGCAGTAGGCGGTACTGCGCGACGTTGGTGTCCTGGTATTCGTCGACCAGAATGTGGCGCAGGCGGTTCTGCCACTTCTCGCGCAGCTCGGCGTGGGTGTCGAGCAGCTCGGCCGGAAGGCGGATGAGGTCGTCGAAGTCGACCGCCTGATAGGCGCGCAGGGTGGCGTCGTAGCGGTCGTAGATCTTTGCGTAGGCGCGTGCGTTGTCGTCCTCGGCAGTGGCGAGCGCGCTGGCGGGCGACTTCAACTCGTTCTTCCACAGCGAGATGCGCGACACCGCGCGGCGGATTTCCTGCTTGTCGGTGGTCTTGAGGATCTCCGAAACAATGCCGGCGGCGTCGGCCGAATCGAGGATGGAAAACGCCGGCTTCAACTCGGCGAACTTCGCGTCCTCGCGCAGCATCCGCAGGCCCATCGAGTGGAAGGTGGTGACGATGAGGCCCTTGGTATTGACGCCGTGGGTGAGCTTCGCGGCCCGCTCCTGCATCTCGCGCGCGGCCTTGTTGGTGAAGGTGATCGCCGCGATCGAGCCTGGCTTGTAGCCGCATTCGCCGATCAGATAGGCGATCTTGTGCGTGATCACGCGGGTCTTGCCCGAGCCGGCGCCGGCCAGCACCAGGAGCGGGCCATCGAGATACTTCGCCGCCTCGCGCTGCGGCGGGTTGAGCGCGGACAGCAGACTCATGCCGCGCCGAATTCGCGATTCAGGTACCCGTTGATGGCGTCCGACTCGTACAGCCAGGCCTGCTTGCCGTCGGCATCGGTGATCAGCAGGCAGGGCACCTGCGGCTTGCCGCCGCCGGCGATCAGCGCGGCACGGTGGGCTTCGTCGTGGCGGGCATCGCGCAGTTCGATGTCGAGCGACAGCCGCCGCATCGTGCGCCGGGTCTTCAGGCAGAACGGGCAGGTCGGAAAGTGGTACAGCGTCAGATTGCGCGTGCGCGCGTCGATGGCCGCCTGCTCGGCTGCCGGGCGCACGATGCCCTTGGGCTGGGTGAGCCAGTCGCCCAGCAGCATGAGCGGGCCGAGGACGGCGCGCAGGGTTTTGAAAAACAGGCGGATCAGGGGTTTCATGGCGCAGGCGTCACAAGAGGTTCAGGCGGGAGCGCTATGATGCGGGTCAACACAGCGTAAAACGAAACCGTATTTTATATGCCTACCTATGCCATTGGCGATCTTCAGGGTTGCCAGACGTCCCTGCTGCGCTTGCTGGATGGACTGAAGTTCGACCCTGCGGCCGACCGGCTGTGGTTTGTCGGCGATCTGGTCAACCGTGGACCGGACTCACTGGCGGTGCTGCGCTTTGTGAAAAATCTGGGTGACGCCGCCATCTGCGTGCTCGGCAATCACGATCTGCACTTGCTGGCGCTGGCCGAAGGCTTCGGCCGCGCGCACAAGGGCGACACGCTGGACGAGGTGCTGGGCGCGCCAGATCGTGACGAGCTGCTGGCCTGGCTGCGCCACCAGAAACTGGCCTGGCGCGAAGGCGATGTTCTGATGGTGCATGCGGGCGTGCTGCCGGGCTGGACGCCGGACGACATCATGCTACGCGCGGCGGAAGCCGAGGCGGCGCTGCAGGGTGCGCACTACCGCGACTTTTTCATGCAGATGTACGGCAACGCACCGGTCGCATGGGATGCGGATCTGCAGGGCATCGAGCGGCTGCGGGTGATCGTCAACGCCTTCACCCGGCTGCGCTACTGTTCAAGCGACGGCGAAATGGAATTCCACCACAAGGGCACGCCCGGCACACAGCCGACCGGCTGGCTGCCATGGTTCGAGGTGCCGGGGCGGAAGAGCGCGGACGCGACCTTCGTCATTGGCCACTGGTCGACGCTCGGGCTGATCAACCGCAGCGATCTGATCGCGCTGGACACCGGCTGCCTGTGGGGCGGCAGATTGACTGCGGTCAGGCTGGAGGATCGGCAGGTGTTTGCGGTGAAGTGTCCACCGATGCGGCACCCGGAATCCTGAGCCCCAAGAGACTGGCGGTTGCCGCTTCGGCCTGCGCGGCCAGTTCGCGCCGGTGGCCATTCGGCAGGATCGGTTCGCCGAAGTGCAGTTCGGCGAGGAGGCCGGGCTCGCTGACGATCTGCTTCAGGCTTTGCCACATGCTGATGTTGTCGATGTAGGCAGGCGCCGCGCTGTACTCGCCTGCCAGCGTGCGGTAACGCAAGGCCGCCGGCACGACCGGGCAGTTCAGCTGCACCGCCGGCTGCAACAGCGATGGCATAAACCGCCTCAGACCGCGGCCGTCGCTGGTCGTGCCTTCGGGAAATACCGCCACCCATGCACCGTCCTGCATCAATCCGCGCATCTCGGTGTTGATGCGCGCGGTATCGGCGCGGCGCCCGCGTTCGATGAACAGGGTGCCGGTCTTGTGCGCCAGCCAGCCCGCCACCGGCCATGTCCGCACCTCGGCCTTGGAAACGAAATGCACCCGTTGTGCGGCGTAGATCAGATAGATGTCCAGCCAGGACACGTGGTTGCACACCAGCAGCGCGCCACCCGGCAAGCTGGGTGCAGGCGTTAACTGCGCCCGCACGCCGAGCACCCGCAGCAGGCGTCGCGCCCAGGCCATGATGAAGCGGTCGCGTTGTGCAGGCGCGAGCAGGGGAAACGCCAGACCGGCCACGGTCACCCCCCACGCGAGGTGCAGCATCAGCAGGCTGATGCGGGTGGTGCAGCGAAGAAAGACGGCTGGACGGGCGACGTTCACCTGCCCATTGTAAGACGACTCAGGCGATGAGACGGCGGGCATAGCTGCGGTTCAACTGCGCCATCGGCAGCAGCATCAGCAGATCGGCCGTGTTGAAATCGGGATCCCAGGCCGGCTCGCCGCACACCATTGCGCCGAGCCGGGTATATCCCTTGATCAGCGGCGGCAGCGCCGCGCTCTGGCCGTCGTCGAGCGATTCGATCGGCAGGCGGGTACGCGGGGTGACATGCCATTCGACCGGTGCCAGATGGCGTTCAGCGAGCTGGCGATACACGCTGGCGGCGGCGTGACCGCCGTCGGCCATGCCAATGCTGGCGCAGCCGACCATATATTCATAGCCATAGCGCGTCATGTAATCGGCCAGCCCCATCCACAGGCGGGCGATGACGCCGCCGCCGCGATGCGCCGGGTGCACGCACGAGCGCCCCAGTTCGGCCATGCGTGGGCGCAGGAAATTCAGACGCGTGAGATCAAATTCTTGCTCGGAATAATAGCTGCCAACGCGCTTGGCGGCCTCGGGCGGCAGGATGCGATAGGTGCCCACGACTTCGCCGCTGGCGAGGTCGCGTACCAGCAGGTGGTCGCAGTAGGGATCGTAGAGGTCGATATCGTGTTCCGGCAGGACGGACGACAGGCGCGCGCCCATTTCCTCGGCAAACACCTGGTAACGCAGGCGCTGCGCTTCGCGGATTTCGCTGTCGTCGACCGCCAGCGAAGCGTGATAGCGACTGGCAGGGATGGATTGAACTGTGCTGCGGACGTCGAGCATGGGGCACTCCCGTTGATGGAATGCGCCCAGCTTAGTGAGTGGGTGTTAATGCATGGTGACGGCCGGATTGCGAAACAGTGACGCCGGGTTTCAGCGTGTCGGGTTTACCGCGTTACCCGGGTGACGCCGCCGCCGGTCAGCACACGCACGCGGTCGCCCACGCGGAATTCCTGGTCGGCCGCCTGGGTGACGGCGATCATCCGTCCCGAGTCGAGCTTGACGGTGACTTCCACGCCTTTCTGGCGAGTGACGGCCTCTTCCGCCGCCGCGCCGCCCACGCCGCCCAGCACCGCGCCGACGGTTGCGCCGACCACGCTGCCGCGGCCGCCGCCGACCGTGCTGCCAGCCACGCCGCCGACCACCGCGCCGGCACCGGCGCCGATCGGCGTCTTGGTGCCCTCGATGGTGACCTCACGCACCGACTCCACAACGCCCATCTGCACTTCCTGGACGGTGCGTGCCTGGCTGCGGCTGTAATCCGAGCCGCCCAGACCAGCCGGGCAGCCTGCCAGCAACAGCGTGCCGGCGGCGAGGAGGGCAACGGCGAAGGTCCTGTTCATGATGGGCTCCTATGTCTATTTCAAATCATAGCCAAACTCGGCATGGAACGCGCTGGCGATTTCGTCGCGGCTGGGGCGGTGATTCTGCCCGCCGCGCTGGGCAATCTTAATCGCACCCATGAGACTGCCTAGGCGGCCGGAGGTTTCCCAGTCGAAGCCCTGGACGATGCCGTACAGGATGCCGCTGCGATAGGCATCGCCACAGCCGGTGGGGTCGAGGATGGCGGCGGGGTGCACGGCCGGTATGTCGATCTGCTGGCCGGCCGTGTGGATCACCGAGCCTTCGGCGCCGCGCGTCACGATCAGCGCCTGGACGTGGTGAGCCAGCGTGGCCAGGGTTTCCCCGGTGCGGGTTTGCAGCAGTTCGGCTTCGTAGTCGTTGAGGATGACGTAGCGCGACTTGTGCACGCATTCCAGCAGTTCCTCGCCGGAAAACAGCGGCATGCCCTGGCCGGGGTCGAACACGCACGGCACGCCGGCCTCGTGGAAGCCGCGCACGTGGCGCAGCATGCCGTCGCGGCCGTCCGGGGAGACGATGCCGAGCTTGATGTCCGGCACCTGACGCACGTCGTTCTCGTGCGAAAAATTCATTGCGCCGGGATGGAAGGCGGTGATCTGGTTGTCGGCGAGGTCGGTGGTGATGAAGGCCTGCGCGGTGTAGGTGCCGGCAATGTGGCGAATGTAGTCGCGCGAAATGGCGTGGTCGTCGAGTCGCTCGGCGTACGGTGCGAAGTCGTCGCCGACGGTTGCCATGATCAGCGGTTCGCCGCCCAGCAGTTTCAGGTTGTACGCGATGTTGCCCGCACAGCCGCCGTACTCGCGGCGCATCTCCGGCACCAGAAACGACACGTTCAGCATGTGGATCTTGTCGGGCAGGATGTGGTTCTTGAAGTGATCCTGAAACACCATGATGGAGTCGAAGGCGAGGGAGCCGCAAATAAGGGTGCGCATGATGGATTCTGGTTGAAAACGACAGCGGGGATTATACGCAGGCCGGTCAAACCGGGTTTCACGGAGGGTTAACGCGTCTGAAAGCCGCATGGTCATGCGGTGCTGCGCTTTCCGCGGGGGGCCGCGAACGCATTGCCGCCGATATGACGCAGCGCAACTTGAGTCAGGGGAGGTTGTTACAGGGCGAGCATCAACGCGGCGATCGCACCGCCCAGCAATGCCCCCACCAGCACATCGCTCACATAGTGCAGCCCCAGCACCAGGCGCGAGGCCGCGACTAGTGCGGTGAACGGCCACACCAGCCAGCCCAGCGCCGGGAAATGGGCGGTGGCAACGAGGCTGAACACCACGGCGTGAAGGGTATGGCCGGATGGGAAACTGAAACGGTCGAGCGGCGCGGTCAGGCAGCAGATCGTCGGGCAGGCCTGATACGGTCGCGGCCGCTCGGTGGCGCCTTTCAGCCACTTGTAGATCAGCGTGCCGGCAAGCCCGGCCACGATCATGTGCAACACGGCCGGAATCGCCTCCCAGCCATGCCAGGCGAGCAGTGTCAGCATCAGCGCATACCAGAACAGCCCGTCGCCGAGGCGGCTGGCGAGCCGTAGCAGGCCGACTTCCCAGTCCGGCAGGCGCACGCCGTTCAGACGTTCCAGCCAGGCATGTTCGCGTGC
>JAJYXG010000073.1:0-18432 GCA_021791095.1 Pseudomonadota bacterium | reverse complement strand
GCAGCCGTTCGCCATAGCGGAAATGCACGGGCGTGGATTTGCCGAACTCGAGTCCGTCGAGGGACCAGGCGTAGCGCTCCATGTTGCCGGTCAGATGCAGTTCGATCTCGCGCTCGGGGCCGCGCGGGTCGATCGGCCCGCCTATCGTGTGCAGATCGGCGTAGGTGAGCACTCGGCGGCCGTTGTTGCGCAGGCCAATCCCGGGGTCGTCAAGATTGGTGCGCGCCATGTCCACCCGCATGTCGGTGCTCGGGCCATATTCGGTTTTTGCGTGGCGTGCCTGCGTGCTGGGTTTCGCCAATGTGCCGTCCATGGCCGTTGCGGCCGGCATGGCGTGCTTGCTGTGGTCCATGGCCATTCCGCCGTGGTTCATGCCGCTCATGCCGGCCGTCCCGTTCTTGCCGCCGGAACTGCCGTGATCCATACCGGCCATACCGCCGCCCATGTCGCCCATCATGTCTGTCATGGTCAGGCTTTCGGGCTTGTCCGGCTTCGGCACCGCGGCAGCCGGCCCGTGACGGGTGGCGAGCGTGCCGCGCGCGAAGCCGGTGCGATCCATCGACTGCGCGAAGATCGTGTAGGCGTCATCCGTGGGGGTGACGATCACGTCGTAGGTTTCGGCCACCCCGATGCGGATCTCATCCACCGTGACGGGCTCGACGTCCTGGCCGTCGGCCTGCACCACGGTCATCTTCAGCCCGGGAATGCGCACGTCGAAGAACGTCATCGCGCCGGAGTTGATCAAACGCAGCCGCACGCGCTCGCCCGGGCGGAACAGCCCGGTCCAGTTACCGGCCGGGGTGCTGCCGTTAACAAGATAGGTGTAGGTGTAAGCGGAGATGTCGGCCAGATCGGTCGGGTTCATGCGCATCTCGTTCCACATCTTGCGCTTGTCGAACGCCGCCTTGAATCCGTCGCGCGAGACGTCGCGAAAGAAATCGACCACCGTGGGCTGATTGAAGTTGTAGTAATCGCTTTGCATCTTGAGCTTGGAAAAGACGCGCATCGGATCTTCGTCGGTCCAGTCCGACAGCTGCACGACGTAGTCGCGATCCGCCTGGATCGTCTCGCCGCCCGCCGCTTCGATCACGATGGCGCCGTACATGCCGGTCTGCTCCTGCATGCCGGAATGCGAGTGGTACCAGTAGGTGCCGGTCTGCTCGACCTTGAAGCGGTAGGTGAAGGTTTCTCCCGACGGGATGCCCTTGAAGCTGATTCCCGGCACCCCGTCCATGTCGAAGGGCAAGAGAATGCCGTGCCAGTGAATGGAGGTGTCTACTGGGAGCCGGTTGGTGACGCGGATGGTCACGGTATCGCCCTCCCGCCAGCGCAGCGTGGGCGCCGGGATCGAACCGTTGATGGTCGTCGCCATGCGCGGCGTCCCGGTGAAGTTGACCGGCGTTTCCGCGATCACGAGGTCAAATTCGGTACCCTGGAGGACCGGGGCGCTGCCTGTCGTGGTGGCGGCGGCATTTGCCCAGACCGGCTTGATGGCCGACGGCAAGCCCAGCAGAAGACCGCCCGCCGCAAGCCCCTGAACGAAGCGGCGGCGCGGCAAATTCGGCACCGCCAAAGAAAGTGAAGAATGAGGCATTGAATAATGTTTCATGTGGGGCTGCTCTCCAATTCAGATTTGGCTGCATCCTGAGGGGGCACACCCAACATCAAACTGACGGCTGAATTACAAATCTGTAATGCGATGTTTCTGCAGGCGTGCGCTGTGGCAGGATGCAGCCATCCAAGTTAGTCTCCTGAACATGAAAATCCTGATCGTCGAAGACGAGCCCAAGACGGGCGATTACCTGAAGCAGGGGCTCACCGAGGCCGGCTTCATCACCGACCTGGCGCGCGACGGATGGGACGGGCTGGAACTGGCCAAAACCGGCCACTACGAGCTGATGATCCTGGATGTGATGCTGCCCGGCATCAACGGCTGGCAGGTGCTCGAAGGCGTGCGCCGGGCCGGGGTCGACATGCCGGTGCTGTTCCTGACGGCGCGCGATCAGGTCGAGGACCGGGTCAAGGGGCTGGAGCTGGGTGCCGACGATTATCTGGTAAAGCCCTTCGCCTTTGCAGAACTTCTGGCCCGGGTGCGCAGCCTGGTGCGCCGCGGACATGGCAGCCTGGAATCCACCGTTCTCAAGGCGGCTGACCTGGAACTCGATCTGCTGCGGCGACGTGCCACGCGGGCGGGGCGAAAGATCGAACTGACCGCCAAGGAGTTTGCCCTGCTGGAGCTGTTTCTGCGCCGACCGGGCGAAGTGCTACCGCGCAGCCTGATTGCCTCGCAGGTCTGGGACATGAACTTCGATTCCGACACCAACGTCATCGACGTGGCGGTACGCCGGCTACGGGTCAAGATAGACGAGGGTTTTGAATCCAGGCTCATCCATACCGTGCGCGGGATGGGCTATGTGCTGGAAGCCGGCCCGGAAGGCGCGGCCCCATGAAATCCCTCTCGCTGACCACCCGGATCAGCCTGCTCTTTGCCGTGGCCGCGGCGCTGGTCCTGCTCGTAACGGGCTATTTCCTGATGCAAGAGGTGGAAGCCCATTTTGAAGAGGAGGACCGGATCGAACTCAATGGCAAGCTGGCGCTCGTCCGCAACCTGCTCCTGCAAGCCACGAACAGCAAAACGCTGGACCGCCTGCCCGAGCACCTGGATGATGCCCTGGTCGGCCATCATGGGCTCGCCGTCGTCGTGACCGATGCGACAGGGGATATCTGGTTCGCCACCGCGGGCGCGGATTTCCCGGGCGCGCTGCTGCAAACCTGTCAGGCGCGGCCAGCAGCGTGTACGGAAGGGACTTTGCATCAATGGGTGTATCAGGGTGTCAGCCATCGGGGCATGGCCATGTCGATCATGGCAGGCAGCGGCGGGCCCTATACCGTGGCCGTGGCACAGGACATCGAGCACCATGCGCTTTTCATGGACACGTTCCGCTCTGTGCTTGGAATCGCCATTGCGCTGGCCGCTCTGGCCACGGCGGGTCTGGGCTGGGTCGTTACCCGATGGGGGCTCGTGCCCTTGCGCCAGGTCACCGACACCGTGGCCGGAATTTCCGTTGAACGTCTTGGCGCGCGCCTTCCGGCTTCGGGACTTCCGACCGAACTCATGCCGCTCGCAGTCGCATTCAATGCCATGCTGGCTCGCCTGGACGATTCCTTCCGGAGGCTCTCCGAGTTCTCTTCGAATATCGCGCACGAACTGCGCACCCCCATTTCCAACCTCATGACCCAAACCCAGGTGGCACTTTCCGGTGCGCGCGATAACAACGAATACAAGGAAATCCTGTACTCCAGCCTGGAAGAATACGAACGCATGGCCCAGATGGTCGGCGACATGCTCTATCTCGCCCAGGCCGACAACGGCCTCCTCGCACCGGGCCGGGAAAGCGTCAACCTTGCCGATGAAACACAGGGCCTGTTCGATTATTTCGAAGCGTGGGCAGAGGAGCGCGGCGTTTCGCTGGCCCAAACGGGATCGGCCACCGTGCCGGGCGACCGGCTGATGCTGCGGCGTGCGCTCAGCAATCTCATATCGAATGCCATTCGGCATACGCCATCCGGCCAGACCGTGCGCGTGTCGCTGGCGATGCACGGCGACAAGGCCGTCATTGCCGTCGAGAATCCCGGCCCGGAAATTCCGGCCGAGCACCTTCCCCGGCTGTTCGACCGTTTCTACCGCATCGACCCTTCGCGTCAACGCAAAGGCGATGGCGCCGGGCTGGGGCTTGCCATTGTCAAATCCATCATCGACGCGCATGGGGGTTCGATCAAAGTCGCATCCGCCAATCAGGCGACGCAGTTCCAGCTCAGCTTGCCTGCCATGCCCGGATAATGTCCATGTCTCCTGCTAACGACTTCGTATGCCGCCTTGCCTGGCCGGGCCGCACACGCTACAGTCAAACCATGCGTCGACTCCGGGCATTCCTCTTCCTGCTGCTTTCCATTGCGGTGCCGCTACAGGGCTACGCGCATTTTGCGCAGCCGCTGGTGCCCTGCCCGATGGAAGTCACCGCCATGATGGCGATGGTGGATGTGGACGCCGCGCACGATTGCTGCGACGAATCCGGCTCACCGACCGGCAAGCCCTGCAAGGCCGGCCAGCCCTGCCAGACCGGCGGCCAGCATTTTTCGGTTTCCACGCTCGACGTGCTGGCGCAGGAGCCGGTTCCGGCCACCCGCTTCCCGCACATCGCCGCGGACATGTTCTCCTTCGATCCTGCCGCCGCCTGGCGACCGCCGGCTCAACCCTGACTCCCTGAACCGAGTGCTGCACTGCGTCCGCCCGCGCGGACGTCGCTGCATCCGTTTCGCGCCATCGCACCGCTGCTGGTCCGAGAGGCGCCGTTCTCCCAAGGAGTTGGAACATGGTCATTTCCCAGTCTGCCGCCCGCCTGTGGCGGCCCCCGGTTTGCCGCACGGCTGTGCTGCTCGTGTGGGCGGGCCTCACCGGATCGGTCTGTGCCGGAACGCTTTCATTCGACGACGCGCTGGCGCTGGCCGTGCGCGAAACGCCCGCACTGCGCGCGGAGTCGGCGCAGATCGATGCGGCCCGCCAGGCGGCGATCCCGGCCGGCGAACTGCCCGACCCGAAACTTGCACTCGGCATCGACAACCTGCCCATCGAGGGGCCCGACCGCTTCAGCCTCGGTAGCGAACCGATGACCATGCAGCGCATCGGCGTCATGCAGGAATTCCCCAATGAGGCCAAACGCGGTGCGCGTGTGGAGGCTGCGCGTGGCCGGGTTGCGTTGAGCGAGGCGCAGACCCGCATCACCCGGCTCGCCGTGCTGCGCGAAACCGCAGTGGCCTGGATTGCGCGCGATGCGGTCGAGCGCCAGCTTGCTCGCATCGATGCACTGGATAGCGAGAACCGCCTGTTCGACGCTGTCGTGCGTGCCCGCATTGCCGGCGGCCAGGGCAGCGCACTGGATGCGGTGGCGTCGCGCCAGGAAGCCGCGATGATCGAGGCGCGCCGGGACGAACTCACCGCGCGCCGTCAACAAGCCCTTGCCGCGCTCAGACGCTGGGTGGGCCCGCGTGCAGCGGCGCCCCTCAAAGGGGCTGCGCCGGACTGGCCCATTGCGCGCGACACGCTTGAACACGCACTGCACGGGCATCCGGAACTGGCGATCTTCGACCCCAAGGGGCGTGTGCTGGACGCCGAGGTGGCCGAAGCCAAAGCCGACAAGAAACCGGACTGGGCACTGGAACTGGCGTACGCGAAGCGCGGCTCGCAGTTCGGCGACATGGCCATGGTGCAGGTGAGTTTTGAACTGCCCCTGTTTGCCGCCCACCGACAGGATCCGAAGATCGCGGCCAAGCTTGCCGAGCGCATGGGGCTGGATGCCGAACGCGAAGCGGTGTTGCGCGAACACGCTGCGATGCTGGAAGCGGATTTTGCCGAATACCAGCGTCTCGTCAGCGCCGTCAAACGCCAGCGCGACGTGCTGTTGCCACTGGCCGACGAGAAAGCGGATCTGGCTTTGGCCAGCTGGCGCGGCGGCAAGGGTGAACTCGTCGACCTGGTGATGGCGCGGCGAGAACGCATCGACGCCGAACTCACGGCCATCGCGCTCGAAGGCGCGCGCCGGCAGATGGCTGCGCGTCTTCATTACGCCTATAGCGACCCCACTGCGACTGGAGAAAAACAATGAACCGCCAAACGATTAAAAAAGCCATTCTGGGTTTCTTCATTGTGGTTGCGCTGCTCGCGGTGGGTGTGGCGGCTGGCCTGTGGTGGGAAAGAAGCCGGGCGCCGGGCGGCAGGATGGATATGTCTGCCGACGCCGCACCAGGCGAACCCGCCGTGCTGTACTGGTACGACCCCATGTATCCGACCCAGAAGTTCGACAAGCCCGGCAAGTCGCCTTTCATGGACATGGAGCTGGTGCCGAAATACGCCGACGAAGGCGGCGATGACGCGAGCGTAAAAATCAGTCCCGGTGTATCGCAGAATCTGGGCGTGCGTCTGGCGACCGTCACGCGCGCAACGCTGGACTCGACGGTGACGGCGACCGGGATTGTCGATTTCAACGAACGCGATGTCGCCATCGTGCAGGCGCGCACCGGCGGATTCGTGGAACGCGTGGCCCAGCTGGCGCCCAACGACGTGATCGATTCCGGTGCCTTCATCGCCGAATTGCTGGTGCCGGAATGGGCCGCGTTGCAGGAAGAATATTTGGCGCTCAAGGCGCTGGGCGACCCCGCGCTGGAAGAGGCGGCGCGCGCGCGGATGCGTCTGGGCGGCATGCCCGAAAGCCTGATCCGGGAGGTGGCCGCAAGCGGCAGGATCAGAAACCGCATCGCGATCACCGCCCCGCGCGGCGGGGTGATCCAGTCGCTCGACGTGCGCCCCGGCATGACGCTCATGGCCGGCCAGACCCTGGCGCGCATCAACGGCATCGGCACGGTCTGGCTGGATGTGGCAGTGCCGGAATCGCAGGCCGGCGCGGTGCGGGTGGGCCAGTCCGCCGAGGCGGCGTTTGCCGCGTTTCCGGGCAAGCCGATGCAGGGCCGCGTCACCGCCCTGCTGCCGACGCTGAACGACGCCGCGCGCGCTCTCAGGGTGCGGGTCGAACTGCCCAACCCGGACGGACGCCTGCGGCCGGGCTTGTCCGCCCAGGTCAGTCTCACGGGCAGCGGCGGCGAATCGGCGCTGCGCGTGCCGACCGAAGCGGTGATCCGCACCGGTCGCCGCGCGCTCGTCATCGTGGCGGAGACGGAGGGACGCTATCGCCCGGTCGAGGTCGTCCTCGGCCCCGAGTCCGGCAACGACACCGTCATCCTTTCCGGCCTCGACGAAGGCCAAAGCATCGTGGCCAGCGGCCAGTTCCTGATCGACTCCGAAGCCAGCCTGCAGGGGATCGTTGCGCGAGGCTCCGAGTCGGCCGCAGCCATGCCCGCACCGCTTGCGCTGCATGAGGCGGACGCCGTGATCGATGAGGTGTCCGATGCCTATGTGACGCTTTCCCACGGCCCCTTCAAGACGCTGTCGATGCCCGGCATGACCATGGAGTTTGCGCTGGCCCGACCTGAACTCGCCAAGGGGCTGAAGGCGGGCGACCGGGTGCGTGCCGGGGTGCGCGAAACCGACGACGGGCTGGTGGTCGAGAAGCTCGACAAGACCGGTGGCGCACAATGATCGCCCGGCTCATCCACTGGTCGGTGGCCAACCGCTTCCTGGTTGTGCTGGCGACGCTGTTCACCGTGGCCTGGGGCATCTGGTCGGTGAAGACCACGCCGATCGACGCCCTGCCCGACCTGTCCGACGTACAGGTCATCATCCGCACCGCGTATCCGGGGCAGGCGCCGCAGATTGTCGAAAACCAGGTGACCTATCCGCTCGCCACCACCATGCTGTCGGTGCCGGGAGCGAAGACGGTGCGCGGGTTCTCCTTTTTCGGCGACAGCTTCGTGTATGTCATTTTCGAAGACGGCACCGATCTCTATTGGGCGCGTTCGCGGGTGCTGGAATATCTCAGCCAGGTGCAGAGCCGGATGCCTGAAACCGCCGTGCCGGCGCTGGGCCCGGACGCCACCGGGGTGGGCTGGATTTATCAGTACGCATTGGTCGACCGCACCGGCAAGCACGACCTGGCGCAACTGCGCACCCTGCAGGACTGGTTTCTCAAGTACGAGCTGAAAACTCTGCCCAACGTGGCCGAAGTGGCGACCGTCGGCGGCATGGTCAAGCAGTATCAGGTGGTGCTCGATCCGGTGAAGCTCGCCAGCTTCGGCATCACGCACGATGAAGTGATCAAGGCGATCCGTTCGGCCAACCAGGAAACCGGTGGCGCCGTGCTGGAGCTCGCCGAGACCGAATTCATGGTGCGCGCCAGCGGCTATCTCAAGAGCATCGCCGACTTTCGCGACATTCCGCTGCGGCTGGCCGGCACGACGCCGGTCAGCCTGGGCGACGTGGCGCACATCCAGCTTGGCCCCGAAATGCGGCGCGGCATTTCCGAACTCAACGGCGAAGGCGAAGCCGTCGGCGGCATCGTGGTGCTGCGCTCGGGCAAGAACGCACGCGAGACCATCGCGGCCGTGAAAACCAGGCTCGACACGCTCAAGGCCAGCCTGCCGCCCGGTGTCGAAATCGTGCCGACCTACGACCGCAGCAAGCTGATCGACCGCGCGATCGACAACCTGACCCACAAGCTGATCGAGGAATTCATCGTCGTGGCGCTGGTGTGCGTGGTGTTCCTGTGGCATCTGCGCTCGTCGCTGGTGGCGATCGTTTCGCTGCCGTTGGGTGTGCTGATCGCCTTCATCATCATGCGTCAGCAGGGCGTCAACGCCAACATCATGTCGCTCGGCGGCATTGCCATCGCCATCGGCGCCATGGTCGACGCGGCGGTGGTGATGATCGAAAACGCCCACAAGAAAATCGAGCTCTGGAACCACGCGCATCCCGGTGCAACGCTGGAAGGCGAGACGCGCTGGAACGTGGTAACCGACGCCGCCAGCGAGGTCGGCCCGGCGCTGTTCTTCTCGCTCTTGATCATCACGCTGTCCTTCATTCCGGTGTTCACGCTGGAAGCGCAGGAGGGGCGTTTGTTCGGCCCGCTGGCCTTCACCAAGACCTACGCCATGGCGGCGGCGGCCGGCCTCTCGGTGACGCTGATTCCGGTGCTGATGGGCTACTGGATCCGCGGCCGGATTCCCGACGAGACGAGGAACCCGCTCAACCGCTGGCTGATTCGTGCCTACCAGCCGCTGCTGGACGCCGTGCTCAGGCACCCTAGGCTCACGCTGGCCGCGGCCGTGCTGATTTTCCTCACCGCGCTGTGGCCAATGAGCCGCCTGGGCGGCGAATTTCTGCCGCCGCTGGACGAGGGCGACCTGCTCTACATGCCGTCGGCCTTGCCGGGGCTGTCGGCGCAAAAGGCGTCCGAGCTGCTGCAGCAGACGAACCGGCTGATCAAGAGCGTGCCCGAGGTGGCCAGCGTCCACGGCAAGGCCGGGCGCGCCGAAACCGCCACCGATCCGGCGCCGCTGGAAATGTTCGAGACCACCATCCAGTTCAAGCCGCGCGAAGCATGGCGGCCGGGCATGACGCCGGACAAGCTGGTCGAGGAACTGGATCGCGCGGTCAGGGTGCCGGGGCTCGCCAACATCTGGATTCCGCCCATCCGCAACCGCATCGACATGCTCGCCACCGGCATCAAGAGTCCGGTCGGGGTCAAGATCGCCGGCAGCAATCTGGCCGATATCGACCGCATCGCCCAGGACGTCGAGCGCATCGCCAGGACCGTGCCCGGCGTGTCGTCTGCGCTGGCCGAGCGGCTCACCGGCGGCCGCTACATCGACGTCGACATCGATCGTGCCGCCGCGGCGCGCTATGGCATGAACATCGGCGACGTGCAGTCGGCGGTGGCCAACCTCATCGGCGGCGAGAACATCGGCGAAACGGTCGAAGGTCTGGCGCGCTATCCGATCAACGTGCGCTACCCGCGCGAATGGCGCGACACGCCCGCCAAGCTCGCCGCGCTGCCCATCCTCACGCCGAACGGCAGCCAGATCACGCTGGGCACGGTGGCCACGGTCAAGGTCACCGACGGCCCGCCCATGCTCAAGAGCGAGAATGCGCGGCCTTCGGGCTGGGTGTATGTCGACGTGCGCGGGCGCGATCTGGCGTCCACCGTGGCCGACCTGCAGGCTGCGGTGTCCGCCCAGGTCAGGCTCGAACCCGGCATGAGCCTGGCCTACTCCGGCCAGTTCGAGTTCATGGAACGCGCCAACGCGCGGCTGAAGCTCGTCGTGCCCGCCACGCTGCTGATCATCTTCGTGCTGCTCTATCTCACCTTCAGCCGCTTCGACGAGGCCGTACTCATCATGGCCACGCTGCCGTTCGCGCTGACCGGCGGCGTGTGGTTTCTCTATGCCCTGGACTATCAGCTGTCGGTCGCCACCGGCGTCGGCTTCATCGCGCTGGCCGGGGTGTCGGCCGAGTTCGGCGTCATCATGCTGCTGTATCTGAAAAACGCCTGGGACGCGAAAAAAGAGTCCGGCAAAACCGGCGAGGCCGACCTCGTCGACGCCATCCGCGAAGGTGCGGTACAGCGCGTGCGCCCCAAAGCGATGACCGTTGCGGTGATCGTCGCCGGCCTGCTGCCCATCCTGCTGGGCAGCGGCACCGGCAGCGAGGTGATGAGCCGCATCGCCGCCCCCATGGTGGGTGGCATGCTGAGCGCGCCGCTGCTGTCGCTGTTTGTCGTGCCGGCGACCTACCTGCTGATGCGCCGCCCTAGGAAAAGCCGCCGATGAAGAAGATCCCCCGCAGCAGCGGATAGACGTCTGTCGGCCCAGGCGGGGCTGAACTACAAGCCAGACGGCCAGCAGGCGAAGCGGCATGTCTTCCAGGTATTCCGGAGCCAGTGCTGCGCAGATGCTGCGCTGGTTGAGTACACACGCAGCTCTCCAAGGTATGAACGAACCCTTGGCGGATGCGGACAAGTGTGTAGAATCCGGGCCATGCGCCGCTTCATTGCCCTGTTCATCATGCTCGTCGTCCCGCTCCAGTTTGCCTGGGCGACGACGACCGGCTTGTATGGACACTTGGGTGCAGAAGCTGTGGACACGCATGTTCACGAGCACGGACATCACCACGGTGCCAGCCATGTGAGCCATGACCTCGCCCAATCCGGCAACACAGATGACACACAGCAGAACAAGGACGGCCATCACGGCAGCCACTGCCACCATGTTCTCTCCTTTATTCTTCAACTGGGTGATTCACTGTCCTGCCTGCAACTAAGCAGCGGCCCGATTCAACACGCGCCTGCCGCCTTCTTCTCCCGCACTCCCCCGCTTCTCGACCGTCCCCCGCTCGCGCGCGCCTGAACCGGCGAGCGCTTGCTTCATTGCGGCTTCATGCCGCCTTCTGCAGTCGCGCGCCGGTGTTCTTCGTCCCGAATTTATTTCACGAGGATAACCATGCGACTCTCACTATCCGTATTTCTGCTTGCGCTGCCGCTGGTGGCGTGGGCGCAAGCTCCACAAACCGGAAGCGAACCGGTTGCCCCGCTCACCTTGGAGGCGGCCCTGGATCTGGCGCTTGGCGCAAACCGCGATCTGTCGGCGGCAGGCCGGGAACTGGATGCGCTCGACGCCACCATCACCCAGGCGCAAGCCCGGCCCAATCCGGAACTTTCGGCCCTGATCGAGGACACGCGCCGGGAGACGCGGACCACGACCCTGCAGTTGAATCAACCGATCGAACTGGGCGGCAAAAGTGGCGCCAGGATCGAAGCCGCCGAGCGCGGCCGCGATGCTGCCTCCCTGGAACTGGAAGCCAAGCGCGCCGAGATTCGTGCGGCGGTGACGGCGGCGTTCTTCGACGTGCTGGTTGCGCAGGAACATCTGCGGCTTGCCCAGGCGTCGGTCGAACTTGCGCAACGCGCGACCGGTGCCGCCTCGCGGCGAGTCACAGCTGGCAAGGTGTCCCCGGTCGAAGAGACCAGGGCGAGCGTGGCCGAGGCCACCGTGCGCGTTGAACAGGCGCAGGCAGCAAGCGAGGTCACGACCGCACGCCGCCGACTGGCTGCCACCTGGGGCAATTCGTCACCGCGTTTCGAGCACGCCGAAGGCGACCCCGAATCCTTGCCACCGCTCCCCGCCCTAGCCGACCTGAACATGCGCCTCGCCACCTCGCCTAATTTGCTGAGGGCCAGGATCGAGGTCGAGCGCCGGCAAGCGCTGGCGGAGGTCGAGCGAAGCCGGCGCATCCCGGACTTGACCGTCAGCCTTGGCGCCAAGCGCAACGAAGAGTTGGGGCGCGATCAGGCAATCCTCGGCGTTTCGATGCCGATTCCGGTTTTCAATCGAAATCAGGGCAACCTGCTTGAAGCGCTGCACAGGGCCGACAAGGCGCGTGACGAACTGGCCGCCGCCGGAACCCGTCTATCCAATGAACTGGCTTTTGCGCATGAACGCACCTAAATACGGCACGCCAAGAGGTGGCGTTGCTGCAGCGGGACATTATGCCGGGCGCGCAGAGCGCCTACGACGCCGCAACCAAGGGCTTCGAACTGGGAAAATTCAGCTTCCTTGAAGTGCTGGACGCCCAGCGCACTTCATTCCAGGCCAAATCCCAATATCTGCGCGCACTGGCCGAGGCGCATCGATCCGCCGCCGAAATCGAAGGCAGTTGCCGATCCCACTGCCATCCACAGCGGACAATGCGCAAGCCAACTTCGTGCGGCTGGGCGAAGTGGCGAACATCGACGTTGCCCCCGGCCCCAACCAGACCAGCCGCGAAGACGGCAAGCGTCGGGTGGTCGTCACCGCCAACGTACGCGGCCGCGACATCGGCTCGTTCGTCAGTGAAGCCACACAGAAAATCCAGGCCGACGCGCCGGTCCCAGCCGGCTACTGGACAACCTGGGGCGGCACCTTCGAGCAATTGCAATCGGCCGCCAAGCGCCTGCAAATCGTCGTTCCGGTCGCGCTGCTGCTGGTGTTCATGCTGCTGTTCGCCATGTTCGGCAACGTCAAGGACGGGCTCTTGGTATTCACCGGCGTGCCGTTCGCGCCCACCGGGGGCATCCTTGCGCTGTGGCTGCGCGATATTCCACTGTCGATTTCGGCAGGGGTCGGCTTCATTGCGCTGTCGGGCGTAGCCGTGCTGAACGGCCTGGTGATGATCGCCTACATCCGCAGCCTGCGCGAAGACGGAAAACGACTCGACGCGGCGATTGTCGATGGCGCGCTGACCCGCCTGCGCCCGGTGCTGATGACCGCGCTGGTAGCGTCCCTAGGCTTCATCCCGATGGCGATTGCGACTGGAACCGGCGCCGAAGTGCAGCGCCCGCTCGCCACCGTCGTCATCGGCGGCATCCTGTCTTCTACCGCACTGACGCTTTTGATTCTGCCGCTCCTGTACAGGCTGGCGCACTGGAAAGAGGAAGAAATGGAAACTGCGGATCGCAACTGACTTCAGCGACGACCAGCTCCTCTAGTCGGTCGAGCAGGTCGAGCCCCCCGGAAGATGGCCTCGTTTCATTGAGTAGTCCGCAGCGCCGCGACAATTTGCCACATTCCCGCGGGGATCAATGGAAATTAGTCTCGGACTCTACGATGAGAGAGACGGAGGGAGTGTATGGGCAATATCGCATTTACATTGGTGCTGGCAGCAACACTGGCATATGAACCGGCTGCGGCCATGGAACATCAGCATGACGCCAAGGTGCAGCACGCCAAACCGACGCTCGCGGTCGGCGCTGCGCTCGATGGCGGCGGCCGTTTGTGGCTGGCCCGTGTGGAGAACAAGCGGCTGTGGGTTTCACGCTCGGACGACGGGGGACGGCATTTCTCGCAGCCAGTCGCGGTTTCGCCCGAGCCGGAAGAGATTGTGGCCGACGCCGAGAATCGTCCCAAGATCGCGGTCGCGCGAGACGGAACGCTGCTGCTGAGCTGGACCGAGTCGCTGCCCCAGAAGTACGCCGGCAATATCCGCTTTGCGCGCTCGACTGACGGCGGCCTGCATTTCTCCGTGCCGAACACGCTGAACGACGACGGCCGCGTCACCGGCCATCGTTTCGATTCGCTGGCGACCGACGGCGCAGGCCGCGTGGCAGTGCTGTGGCTGGACGCGCGCGACCGGGAGACTGCGGGGGAAAACGGCGCTGCCTTCGCGGGATCGTCGGTCTATTTCACGCAATCCGCTGACAACGGCGTCCATTTCAGCGCCAATCGCGCCCTCGCCGCTCATACCTGCGAATGCTGCCGCACGTCGCTGGCCTGGACGCCCAAGGATCCGCTTGCCTTGTGGCGCAACCTCTACGGCACCAACACGCGCGATTTCGCCCTCGCCAATTTGGACACCGGCGAAGTGCGCCGTGCCACCGACGACGAATGGCAGATCGATGCCTGTCCGCATCACGGCGGCGGCCTCGCGGCCGACGGCCGCGGCGCCCTCCATCTGGTCTGGTTTACCCAGGGCAAGACGCGCCAGGGCTGTTCTACAAACGCATCGCCGCCGGCAGCGAGTCGCCGCCCATGTCCCTTGGCGATCCCGCGGCGCAGGCGGGGCATGCAGCCGTTGCGGCGGCAGGCAGCACGGTGCTGATCGCCTGGCGCGAATTCGACGGGCGCGCGTATGTTCTGCAGGCCATGCACTCGACGGATGGCGGGACGACCTGGAGCGCACCGCAGCGCCTGGCGGAGTCCAGCGGGGCTACTGACTATCCGCTGCCGCTGACCGATGGCAAGCGGGCGCTGGTGGTATGGAACAGCGAAGCGGAGGCGTGCGCATCCTGCCGCTTGAATGGGGCGCGCCAAAATGATTCGGCGCCTCATGCTTGGGATGACGGCGGGACTCCTTATCGCAACGACGACTTGGGCGGGCGGGCCGCTCCCGTTCACCGCGGATAGCTTGGCAAAAATCAGGGCGCAATACGCCGGCCGGCCGTTCATCCTCAGCCTGTGGTCGGTGCGCGACTGCAGCTACTGCATCGCCGAACTGACCATGCTCGGCCGGCTGGCGAAGACACGGAAGCTGCCGTTGGTGCTGGTTGCGACGGACTCGCCCGAACTGGCCCCGGCCATGCAGAAGACGCTGGATCGCCTCGGCCTGGCCCATGCCGACAGCTGGGTGTTCGACGACGCCATTCCCGAGCGCCTGCGCCATGCGATCGATCCAACCTGGTACGGCGAACTGCCCCGCACCTACCTGTATGACGCCCAACATCGGCGGGAAGCGGTCGTCGGCGAACTGAGCGAGAAACACCTGCGGGACTGGCTTGAAAAACAAGGGCTGGCCAATTGAACCAACAAAAAATAACGGAGGAGAACACATGAGACTGAAACCCATCCCGCTCGCGGCGAGCCTGCTGTGCACCGCGGCTGCCTGGGCCGCCGATCCGGCCGCGGCCCTGCCCGAAATGACCGTGACCGGCACGCGCGAAGGCGAATTGCTGAGCGAAACGCCGGCGACCATCGGAATCATCGGCGACCAAACCCTGCGCGAAACCCCCCCCCCCCCCCCCAAGGATGTCCTCAACCAGGTGCCCGGCGTGTGGGTCAGCAACTTGTCCGGCGCGGTTTTTCAACCACAATGCGCTGTACGGAATCAACGTCCCCCATTCGGGTGGCATCGAAGTCATGAAAGGCCCGGGCAGCGCCTTGTACGGCTCCGATGCCATCGGCGGCACGATCAACGTGCTGACTCGCACGCCGCCTAAGCAGGCCGAATTCGAACTGAGCGGTGAAGCGGGATCGCATGGCTGGGGCCGCATCCTGATGGGCGGCGGCAATGCCAAAGGCGACGATGCCTGGCGCGCCAGCCTCAACCTGACACGCACCGACGGCTGGCAGGACAACGCCGGCTACGACCGCCAGACCGGCACGGCGCGCTGGGATCGCGCGCTCGGCGACGACGCGCTCATGAAAACGGTGCTGTCCTTTTCCGGGTCGACCAGCAGCACGTCGGCAAGCTGAGCGCGGGCGAATTCGACGCCACGCCGCGCGCCAACAACGTTCTGTTCTCCTTTCGCCAGGTTGACGCCTTCCGTTTGTCGACGGCCTACGAAAAGAAAACCGCCCACTCGCTGCTGTCCATCACGCCATACTTCCGCGACAACAGCATGGAGATCCTCCCCAACTGGAGTGTCGGCTATGCCCCGAGCCAGTACGTAACGAAGAACCAATCCTTCGGCTTCCTGAGCAAATACCGCCGCGACTTCGAGCCCATGCGCGCGCGTGATCGTAGGCCTGGATTTCGACTACAGCCCTGGGTCGCGCGACGAGGACTCGATCCGTCTCAACAAGGTGACGAACGCCTACGGCGGGACCACCTACAGTCTCAATGCTGCCGCGCCGGTCCAGATATACGACTATGACGTGAGCTTCCGCGGCATTTCGCCTTATGTGCACGGCGAAGTGTCTGTGACCGACAAGCTGCGCCTGAACGGCGGGTTGCGTTACGACGACATGCAGTACGACTACGAGAACAGGTTCAACGGCGGGGCGGCGAGCGCGACCCAGGGGGTGGCGGGCGCCTTCCCGGCCAATGGATGGTACGGCCACGTCGCCAGCACACAAATCGGCTACAGCCACTGGGGCCCCAAGCTGGGGGCAACCTACGCCTTCAGCGACACGCTGAACGGCTTCGCGGTCTACAGCAATTCTTTCCGCACACCCTCAGAAGGTCAGGTGTTCCGCGGCAGCCGCGAGTCTACGGCGGTCAAGGCGCAGGCGGCCGCCGAATCCCTACTGGACCTCAAGCCGGTGATCGTCGACAACCTGGAGCTTGGCCTGCGCGGCAAAGCCGGGACGATGCGTTACGAGGCATCTGTCTATCATATGACCAAGAAGGACGACATCGTCAGCTATACGGATCCACTCACCACCCAGCGAACCGTGGTCAACGCGGGCAAGACCCTGCATCGCGGCATCGAGCTGGGCCTGGGGTTGCCGCTGGCGCAGGACTGGCAAGTCGATGCCAGCCTGTCGTATGCCAAGCACACCTACGAGACCTGGCTGGTCTCCGGAACCGCCGCCCAAGGCCAGCAGCGCGCCCAACATCACTCGGCCCGAGCATATCGAATTCGGCGTCCGCGAGAACGGGACCCTCTACTGGAACGGCGCGCCAATCAGCCGGCAGGAACTCGATGCACGTTTTGCGGCGGAAGCCAGAAAACAGCCGCAGCCCGAACTGCACATCCGTGCCGACCGCCATGCGCACTATGAAACGGTGGCCCAGGTGATGTCGGCCGCCGCCAAGGTAGGTTTGGTGCGCATCGGATTCGTGACCGACCCAGCGCAGCCCTGAGGGTGCGGTATTCCTCTGCCTCGGACTTGTAGTGAATACATAGTTGTATTATTGTGCAACTATGCATTCCGTAAACATCAAACCATCCGAAGTATTTCAGGCCCTTGCCGATCCGACGCGGATCCGAATCGTGCGTCTTCTCGCCGAAACGCGAGAGGAAGCGTGCCTCTGCGAACTGGTGGACAGCCTTCAGGAGCCCCAATACAAGCTCTCGCGCCATATCAAAATGCTGCGTCAGGCCGGTTTGCTGACCACCGAAAAGGAAGGCCGGTGGGTCTATCACCGGCTGGTCGAGGGCATCCCCTATCTCGACCGGGTGCATGAGGCGCTCAAGGCACTGCCGGACGTTGACGGGTTGTTCGCCCGCGATCTGGAAAATTTCCGCAGGCGGATGTACCTGCGGGAAGCCGGCCGCTGCCGCATCGGCATCCAGACGCCTGAACTGGCGGCGGGAGGCGAGTGATGGGCTGCGCCACATGCACAGTCGATGCATCGGCTCCCCTGCCGCGCCCCTGGCGGAATGCCAAGGTTGTTACGTCAGCTATTTCGGGATTGCTGCTCGTCGTCGGTTTCGTGGGCGGCTACGCAGGCTTGCCGCCTTCACTTCAAACCGTTATCTATGTTGTGGCCGTATTGATCGGTGGCTACTACTTCGGGCGTGAGGCACTCGAGGATCTGATCAAGGAACGGGAAATCGGTATCGAGTTGCTCATGCTCACCGCCGCGATCGTTGCCGGAGTCATGGGGCAATGGGCCGAAGCGGCGATGCTCGTATTCCTCTATTCAATCTCCGAAGCTGCGGAGGGTTATACCGCCGAACGTTCCCGACATGCGATTCGTTCCCTCATGGAACTGGCGCCAAAAATCGCGCTGGTACGTCGGGATAACCAGGAAACGAAAATCCCGGTCGAGCAGCTCCGGGTAGGAGATGTCTTCATCGTTCTGCCCGGGGAATCGGTTGCCACCGATGGGGAGGTGATCGAAGGCCACTCCAGCGTGAACCAGGCTCCGGTGACCGGGGAGTCCGTACCAGTCGAGAAAACATCGGGAGGAAAGGTATTTGCCGCCACCATCAACGGCGAAGGCGCACTCGTGGTTCGTGCGACCAAGACTTTCGCCGATAACACGCTGTCCCGCATCATTCATCTGGTGGAAGAAGCACAGGCGTCCAAGGGACGCAGCCAGCGTTTCATTGAGCGCTTTGGAAAAATCTATAGCCCTGCAGTCCTGGGCGTAGGTCTTCTTATCGGCCTGGTACCACCGCTATTCGGTCTGCCTTGGGAAGACTGGGTCACCCGGGCCACCGTATTCATCGTCTCAGCAGCGCCCTGTGCGTTGGTAATCTCGATCCCCATCACCCTGGTCGCGGCCCTTGGCACGGCGGGCCGCAACGGCCTGCTCATCAAAGGCGGCGTGCATTTGGAAAACCTCGCCAAGGTCCGGGTCGTGGCACTCGACAAGACCGGCACCCTGACTCTGGGCCGTCCTCAGGTAACGGACATTGTGCTCCTGGCTGGGCGCACCGAGCGTGAAGTGCTGGCTTCGGCAGCAGCCCTGGAGTCGCGCTCCCAACATCCCTTGGCGCAGGCCATCCTGGAACGTGCCAGCGGCGATGGTATCGCTGTGAACCCCGCGGTGGATTTCCAATCCGT
>JAJYXG010000047.1:0-18704 GCA_021791095.1 Pseudomonadota bacterium | reverse complement strand
AGCCTTCATCCCGGCAAGCATCCCAACATCGACCGCCTGATCGCCATTCTGACGACCGGCACCCCGCTCAACGCCCATATATCCTAGAAACCGCAATTGACCGCTTGCCACCTTAAGAGATGCTGTATGGATACAGAACTTTCTGCCTTCGGTTGGTTTCACCGCGGGGTTGAGTCCGCTACGCACCCGCTGGCACGTCTGGTCGAGTGCCTGCCTTTTTCGCGCCTCGTTGCTTCGCGGCAGCCACACGCCCAGACGCACCATCGAGCGCGTCCAACTTCGGTTTCTAGGATCATTTGAGCGCACACAAGATCCCGGTTTCGGTTCTGGTCGTCATCCACACGGCGGATGGCCGGGTGCTGCTGATGGAGCGCGCCGACGCGCCGGGCTACTGGCAATCGGTCACCGGCTCGCAGGATGCCGGTGAAACGCTGGAGCAGACCGCGATCCGCGAAGTGCGCGAGGAAACCGGTCTCGACGCCGGCGCGTTCGAGCTGACTCACTGGGACATCGAAAACCGCTACGAGATCTACGCGCGCTGGCGCCACCGCTATGCGCCCGGGGTGACCCACAACACCGAGCACGTATTCGGCCTGAAACTCCCGGCGCCGTTGCCGGTCACACTCTCGCCGCGCGAACATCTGGGTTATGTGTGGCTGCCTTGGGAAGAAGCCGCCGAACGCTGCTTTTCCCCCAGCAATGCGGCGGCGATTCGCCTGCTGCCCACGCGCATATAATGAGCAACATGGAATCCCCGCTGCACGTCGCCAGTTACAACATCCACAAGGGCCTGTCGCAATTCAACCGGCGGCTGACCGTGCACGAACTGCGCGACCGCCTTGGCACCCTGGGAACCGACATCGTTTTCCTGCAGGAAGTGCAGCACAGCCACGGCCTGCGCGCCAGCCGTTTTCAGCACTGGCCTGGGCGGCCGCAGCACGAGTTCCTGGCGGGCCACGTCTACACCGACTTCGCCTACGGCAAGAACTGTGTCTATGACACCGGCCATCACGGCAATGCCATCCTGTCGCGCTACAAGATCCTGTCGTGGGAGAACGAGGATATTTCATCCCACGCCTACGAGAGCCGCGGCATGCTGCACTGCGAAATCGAGGTGCCGGGCGCGGCTGAGCCCGTGCACTGCATCAACGTGCATCTGGCGCTGAACGAGAGCGGGCGCAAACGCCAGCTGGCCATGATCGCCGCACGCGTGCGCAGGATGGTGCCGGACGACGCGCCGCTGATCCTGGCGGGCGATTTCAACGACTGGCGGGTGCGCGTCGGCCGCTTTTTCGAGGATGAGCTCGGGCTGGTCGAGGTGTTCGAAACCCACCACGGCAAGTCAGCGCGCAGCTACCCCTCCATCTTTCCCATGTTCCAGCTCGACCGCATCTATGTGCGCCGATTCAACATCGAATCCGCGCATGTTCACACCGGCAATGCCTGGCATCGAATTTCCGACCACGCCGCCCTGACTGCCAAACTCAGCCCGGCCTGATGACCGCCCGTGGCCGCCTGAGAAGATTATTCTTTCGCGGCGTCGAGCCGGTGTCCGGCAACCGGCTGCGGCTGCTGCAAAACGGCGCCGAGTTTTTCCCGGCGCTGATCGCGGCGATTGACGCCGCGCACACTGAAGTCCACCTCGAAACCTATATTTTCAACGCTGACCCGACTGCCGAGGCGGTGCGCGACGCCCTGGTGCGTGCGGCGCGGCGCGGGGTGCAGGTCCGGCTGCTGATCGATGGCGTCGGCTCGCGCGAACTGCCTGCCGGCTGGCTGGATGCGCTGAAAGCGGTCGGCATTAGCGTGCTGGCCTATCGTCCGCTGGCCGGCAACTGGCGTTCCAACCCGCTCAACCTGCGGCGGCTGCACCGCAAGCTGGCGGTGGTCGACGCACGAATTGCGTTCCTTGGCGGCATGAACCTCATCGATGATTTCGAGCCAGTGCGCTTTGGCGCACCGCGGCTCGATTTCAGCGTCGAAGTGCAGGGCCCGCTGCTGGCCGGTATTCACCAAAGCGTGCGCCGTTTGTGGCGGCTGGTCGCGTTGACGCAGTTGCAGCCAGACAGGCACAAGGCGGGGATCGAGCCGTCCTGGCCGACCGATGGACACGTGCGCGCGGCCTTCGTGGTGCGCGACAACGTCGCCCACCGCCGCGACATCGAGCGTGTATACCTTGCCGCGCTGGCGCTGGCACGCGAAGAAATCATTCTCGCCAATGCCTATTTCCTGCCCGGCCGCCGGTTTCGAAAGTTGCTCAAAAAAGCCGCCGCACGCGGCGTCAAGGTGCACCTGCTGGTGCAGGGGCATACTGACCACCCCTTTTTCCAGGCTGCCGCGCGCGCCATGTACCGCGACCTGCTCGCCGCCGGCGTGAAAATTTTCGAGTACCAGGCAAGCGAGCTGCACGCCAAGGTCGCCGTGGTCGACGGGCACTGGGCCACCGTCGGCTCCAGCAACATCGACCCGTTCAGCCTGCTGCTCGCGCGCGAGGCCAATATCGTCGTTGACGACGCTGCCTTCGCGCGCGACCTGCAGCAGCGCCTGCACCAGGCCATCAGCCAGTCTGCTGTGCTCAACCCCGCCGACTGGCGCCGCCGGCCCTGGCCGCGCCGCATGCTGTCGTGGCTGGCGTATGAAAGCGTGCGCCTGATGGTGGGGCTGGCAGGCGCCGGGCGCTGGACCTGATCAACTGCGCCGCTGCGCCAGAAACCGGTCGAGTTGCCGCGCAAACACCTGCCGGTCCGCCTGCGACAAGGCAGCCGGCTCCGAAATGTCCACCCCGGCGCCCCGCAGGCCTTCCATGAAATCGCGCATGCCCAGCCGTTCCCGGATGTTCTCCGCGCTGTAGAACTCGCCCCGCGGTGACAGGGCGAAGGCCCCTTGCTCGATCAGCGCGGCCGCCAGCGGTATGTCCGCCGTGATCACCAGATCGCCGGCCGCCACCTTATCCATGATGTGCCGGTCGGCGACGTCGAACCCCATTGGCACCTGTCGCGCCCGTATGTAAGGCGAGGGCGGCACCCGAAGCAGGCGGTTGGCCACCAGCGTCAGCGGCAGCTTCGTCCGCTCCGCCACCCGGAACAGGATGTCCTTGATCACCGCCGGGCAGGCGTCGGCGTCGACCCAGATATGCATGCGTCTTGTGACTTGCCGCCGAAAGTGGCGGCGTTACGGAAAGTACTTGACGCGGCTTCCGGCCATGACGGGCCGCGTCCGCGCGCAGTCCTCGTCGAACAGCGAAGGCGCGTTGCCGTCGAGACGGATGTGGCCAAGCCTGAGCAGCGTATGAAACACTTCGATCTGGCTGTGGGGGCATTCCCGCGTTTTTTCGAGTTGTGCCGACACCTCCGGCCATTTGGCCAGATAGGCGGGGCTCAGCCATACCAGCAGGGGGACATGCACATTCTCCGTGGGGAATTTGGCGGCCCCCTGGGAAAGCTCACCCGTACGCACCTTGTTCAAGTCCTGCCCGTGATCGGATATATAGATGAGCAGCGATGGAATGTCGTCCTGCACGGCCAGCCGGTCGATGATCCGGGACAGGAAACGATCGGTGTAGCGGATCGTGTCGTCATAAAAATCGAGCAGGTCGGCATTGCTGCGATTGGAAAAATGCCGGCTTTCCCGGGGCACCCGCAGAGGGTACTGAACATGGCTGCCGATGCTGTGAACGACAAGGAACAGTCGCTTGTGCTTGTCGATTTGCGTG
Organism: Pseudomonadota bacterium; assembly: GCA_021791095.1. Lineage (GTDB taxonomy): Bacteria > Pseudomonadota > Gammaproteobacteria > Burkholderiales > Thiobacillaceae > Thiobacillus. The sequence continues at coordinate 14,992 of JAJYXG010000047.1, read as the reverse complement.
TTGACCAGCGGCAACAGGTCTTCGTCATACCGTTCACCTGCCGCCCAGTCGGGGTTGATGTAAATTTCATGGGACGCTTCTTCGCTGTATGGGAAGCGGTCCTGCAGCGAGAGCCAGCCGGTTACATAACCGGTTTCGGAAAAAGCTGAGACGATCGAACGCTCGCGTGTCGCGGGTGAAAAATCCATCGGTGTGGCACGCGTCAGGATCATGGGCACTGCCCCGCGCGTTGCAGTTGCACCGGATAGCACATCCGGGAAATAGACGAGCTGTCCCTTGCTGATGCCGGAAAGCTGCGGATTGGTTTGGCGTCCGTAACCGCTCAGCTGCCAGTGGCTTCCGGTCGAGCTTTCTCCGATGACGAGAACAATGCGCAAGGCCTGCTGCCGATCATCGGCGATTGAGTTGAAGCGGAACGCACGCTGACCGGCGCTCAAGTGCTCATGCACATCGGTCTTGGTGGCACTGTAGGCCGATGCGATGAGGCTGCCCGGGAATACTGCGTTTTCCGCATTGGGCGGCACCCATCGGGAGAAGTGTTGCGGCGCGAACATCCAGGCAAAAATAAGCAGATTCGTGATCCATATAGCCAGATTGATGACAAACAAGCGGGTCATACGGCTTGTTTTTTCGAGCCGGTGCGGCAGCAGCCATATCCAGGCGATCAAAAATGCCGCCAGCATCAGCTCGATCGCATAGGCACTTGCCAGTCCGGGCAGGACCTCTGTGAGTTCCGCCATTGTCGTGTGGTTGATGGCCACAAATACGGCGGGTCCCGGGGGCGCGCCATTATGTAGGGTGTAACCCAGCACCAGGATCGACAACAGGATGGCCGGGATGAAGAACAGCCGCCTTGCGCGGCGGGACTCGATGAAAAAAAGCGGAATGGCCAGCGCGGCCATATTGCAGACAATGAGCGCAGCAAGCCCCCAAAACGCGGGCCCGCGCAGCTGCTGCCAGACATCGTCAGGCTGCGCGGTCAGCAGCGAGACGAGTGGAATGCTCAGCCACGCGAACTGAAACAGCCGGTGCGAGGCTGCGCCAGGGGATAAGGACTTGATGTTGCGAATCACAGGCGGCTGGCCTTGAACGTGTCGCACTGCCCCGGGTCGCCGCTCTGCATGCCGCGGTTGAACCAGCGCATCCGCTGTTCGGACGAGCCGTGGGTGAAGGATTCCGGCACCACGTAGCCGCGTGTCTGTTTCTGCAGACGGTCGTCACCCACCCCCGCCGCGGCGGCGAGCGCTTCCTCGGTGTCACCCGGTTCCAGAATCTGCCGCGCCTTGTGAGCATGGTGCGCCCACACCCCGGCGAAGCAATCGGCCTGCAGTTCCATCTTCACCTGCAGCGCGTTGCCCTCGGCCTCGCCCGCACGCTGGCGCACCGCGTGAACCTGTTCCGAAATGCCCAGCAGCGTCTGCACATGGTGGCCGACCTCGTGCGCCACCACGTAGGCCTGGGCAAAGTCGCCCGGCGCGTCGTGGCGCTGCGCCAGATCGTTGAAAAAGCGCATGTCCAGATACAGCTTCTGGTCTGCCGGGCAATAGAACGGCCCCACCGCCGCCTCGGCAAACCCGCACGCCGACTCCACCGCGCCGGAAAACAACACCAGCTTCGGCTGCTGATAGCGCTGGCCCGAACCCCGGAACAGCGCACCCCACACGTCTTCCGTGTCCGCCAGCACCACCGACATGAACGCCTTCAGCTTTTCCTCTTCCGGGCTGAACGTGACCGGCTGCTCCTCCTGCGTCGGCGCCAGATTGCCGGCCTGATTCAGCACCACCGCCGGGTCCACCCCGAAATACATCGCCACCAGCGCCAGGATGATCGCCCCGACACCGCCCCCGGCCAGGCCTTTCCGGCTCACGCGCATGCCGCGCCGGTCTTCGATGTTGTCGCTGCGGCGGCCGTGTTCCCAGCGCATGGGCGTCTCCTTGTTATGTTGAGTGGATAGAGAACCATTGTAGCCCTTGGGCATGGCGCTCGAGGCTGCGGGCCGGGTGGGGAAAACCGCGTTATTCCGCGTTTTGCCGTGCTATGCTGCACATGTATACAGCGTCATACAGGAGCCTTGCATGGCCACATCGGTACTGACATTACGCATTCCGGAAGAAATCAAGGCAAAGCTCGACAAACTCGCCCGGGCCACTCATCGGTCCAAATCGTTTCTGGCAGAGGAGGCCATCTCGCGTTACATCGACCTCGAGGCCTGGCAAATCGGCGAGATCGAGCAGGCGATTCAGGAAGCGGACCAGGGCGATTTTGCGAATCCGTCCGACTTGGCAGACCTGCTGAAGAAAATGGCTGCGTCGAGCCCTGCTTAATCTTGAGCAAGAGGCGGCCTATATTGCACGCGACAACCCACGAACTGCCGCTGCACTGGTACTGGAAGCAGAAGCAGACGAAACCACCCGTCTTTTAGCGCGGCATCCCGACATGGGTCGTCCCGGGCGGGTGTCGGGTACGCGTGAACTTGTGTTGCCCAATTTCCCCTACATCATTCCCTGCCGGGTAAAAGAACAGCGAGTCGAGATCCTTCGTGTGTTTCACACGTCGCGAAAATGGCCGCGGGGATTCGAGATCGCGTAAACCCATGGCAACTGCGTGTTGCTGCTCCAGACTCTGTTGCGCACGTGCAACAAAACAACACTTTTTGGCCTGAATGACGAAAAAAACAACAGCGTTTGCTTGTCCGGTCATCCCGTGTCTGCATAATCGATCCTGTCCCCAGGCATTCAGTCTGTGCAGGACAGCTCTGCAGAGCTTGAACGAGCTTTATTCCAATCCAAGGAGATTTAGATGAAAAAGATTCTCGCAGTGGCGATCGCTTCCGCCTTCGCTACCCCCGCTTTCGCGGCCACCAGCAACGTCGACATCTACGGCGTGCTCAACTTCGCCGTCGCGAGCATCAACTCCGACACCGGCGTTGAAGACCGCCAGCTCACGCTGGCTTCCCAGAACAGCCGGATCGGCTTCAAGGGCGCCGAAGACCTCGGCGGCGGCCTGTCCGCCATCTGGCAGATCGAATCGACCGTCTTCCTGGACGAGTCCGGCGGCACCTTCGCCACCCGCAACACCTTCGTCGGCCTGAAGGGCGGCTTCGGTTCCGTGCTGCTCGGCCGTCACGACACCCCGGTGAAGATGCTGCGCGGCAAGGTCGACAACTTTGGCGACACCTTCGCCGACTCGCGCAACCTGCTTGGCGCGAACGCGGTCAGCGGTGCGTCTTCCTATGACCTGCGCCCCAACAACACCGCGGTGTACGTTTCCCCCAGCTTCAGCGGCCTGACCTTGATCGCGGCCTATACGGCTGACCATGGCGTTTCCGGCACGGGCGGGACCTTCACCACCTGTGTGGCCGGTGCGGACTGTAACGATCGCGACGGCTACAGCGTGTCCGCCGACTACGCCAACGGCCCGCTGATGCTCGGCCTGGGCTATGAGCGCCACAATACCAATGCGCTGGTCAACGCGGCCAACACTGAAATCGACCGCAGCATCTGGCGCGCGGTCGCAGGCTTCGCCGTGGGCGACCTCAAGCTGGGCGCGGAGTACGAGCGCGCCTCGGCCGACGCCGCGCTGGCGTCCGACGACCGCAACGGCTGGGGCCTGTTCGCCAACTACGCCTTGGGCAACGTCGTCCTCAAGGCCAACTACCTGACCGTGGGCGACTACGAAGGCGTGAACGACAGCGGCGCCAAGCAGTACACCGTGGGCGTCGACTACAACCTGTCCAAGCGCACCACCGCCTCGGTGTTCTACGCTCAAATCAAGAACGATACCAACGCCGGGTTCGATCTGGGCCGCGCGCAAGGCGTGAGCGATTCCACGACTGTTGTCAATGGCGCCGATCCCTCCGTTCTGGCCCTCGGCCTGAAGCACACCTTCTGATTCAACGCCGGGGCAACCCGGCTTGAACGACGAAGTAAAAACGGGCTCCTTCGGGAGCCCGTTTTTTATGCCTCTTTCTCCGAAATCGGGGTCCAGCAAAATCCAGAAAACAGAAAACAGAAAAGAAAATCGAACAGCAAAAAACCGGGGTCAAAAAACCGAAAACCGGAAAACCGGAAAACCGGGGTCAAAACCGGAAAGGAAAACCGGAAAACCGGGGTCAAAACCGGAAAACCGGGGTCAGGTCTAGCTAAGTAGCACCTGCCCTGCTATTGTCTCAGTCATGTCCCGCCCTCTCCGCATTGCCTTCCCAGACGCGCTCTATCACGTGACCTCGCGTGGTGACCGGCGTGAAGCCATTTTTGAGGACGACGCCGATCGCGGGATGTTTCTCGGGATATTCGAGGAGGTCATCGGTCGGTTCAACTGGATTTGCCACGCATGGTGTCTGATGGACAACCATTACCACCTGCTGATCCAGACGCCAGACGCCAATCTGTCGAAAGGTATGCGCCAGCTCAACGGGGTCTACACTCAGGCCAGCAATCGGCGGCATGGGCGGGTGGGGCACCTCTTCCAAGGCCGGTTCAAGGCGATTCTGGTCGACGGCGACGCCTATCTCATGGAAGTGGCGCGCTATGTGGTCCTGAACCCCGTTCGCGCGCGGATGGTGAAAGACCCGGTGAAATGGCCGTGGAGCAGTTACCGCGCCAGCGTGGGGATAGAGTCTGCGCCGCCTTGGCTGAAGGTGGACGGCGTGCTGGCGATGTTCGGACGTTCACGCCGGCAGGCGCAGGCGCGCTATGCACAGTTCGTTGTCGAAGGGGTTCGGGCGCCTTCGCCCTGGGCGGACCTGAAAGCGCAGGTGTTCCTGGGCGACGATGCTTTCGTGCAGCGCATGCAAGCCAAGATGGAAGTGGATGTCCGCGAAGACGTGCAGATTCCCGTTGCGCAGCGTCGCGCGCCAGCGCCGTCGCTCGCCGAGATCGCGCAGGATGCCCCAGACCGCAATGCGGCGATCGTCGCCGCGCATGCGACCGGGGTGTACTCGTATCAGGAGATTGCCGGTTTCTTCGGAATTCACTTCACGACCGTGGGGAGGGTTGTCCGGCGGGGCAAGTGAGTGCATCGTTGCTAGACCTGACCCTTTGCTGCTGCTGCCCCAGACCGCAATGCGGCGATCGTCGCCGCGCATGCGACCGGGGTGTACTCGTATCAGGAGATTGCCGGTTTCTTCGGAATTCACTTCACGACCGTGGGGAGGGTTGTCCGGCGGGGCAAGTGAGTGCATTGTTGCTAGACCTGACCCTTTGCTGCTGCTCAGGCTGCTGCTCAGTGCGCTTGTTAAGTCATTGGGGCTACGGCTCTATCACTAATTTGCTACACTGCTCGTGTGAAATTTACTCAGTATTTCCTGTTCATGCGGCAACGGCCGGATCGGGCCTCGATCAAGCTGGAATGGATTCAGCTTGTGATTGATCACCCGGAACGGGAAGTATAGTCCAGGCCGATGGCCGGATTCGCCGTTGGGCTGCCGTTCCAGAAGCAGAGGGTAAGTATTTGCGTGTGATCCTGTTGCCGGACAGGGAAACCGTGCACAACGCATTTTTTGATCGGAGGTTTGTGCCATGAAGATTAAATACTTTCAGGACACCGATACGCTTTACATCGAGTTCAAGCCAACGGCCGTGAGCGAGAGCAGGGATCTGGACGAAAACACCCTGCTGGAACTGGACGCGGAAGGCAATGTTTGCGGCATCACCGTCGAGCATGCGCGGGATCGAGCGGATATTCCGCAATTCTCCTTTGAGCAAATCGCGGCCTGAAACGTCTTTCAAATGCAAACGGGCGCCATAGGCGCCCGTTTGCATTTGCTCAGCTTTCCACCACCTCGAAGTCGTGCGTGATCTCGGCCGTCCTGCCGAGCATGATGCTGGCCGAGCAGTGTTTTTCGGCCGACAGGTGCACGGCCTGCTCGATGCGCTTGGCGTCGAGCGCCTTGCCGGTGACGGTGAAGTGGACGTGAATCCTGGTGAAGACCTTGGGGTCGGTGTCGGCCCGCTCGGCGGAAAGGTCGGCGACGCCGTCGCTGACCTGCTGGCGGCCTTTGCGCAGGACTGGACGACGTCGAAGGCTGGCCCAATGGGTGCGGAAATCGGAGCCAGTCCGGTCGGTAACAAGTCGTCACCCTGGCGATATCCAAAGGGCACAAGCGCCGGAATGACGATGACGTTGTGGACTTGTTCAGCTCTTCCTCAGGGGCAAACGCGAGAATGGCGACCCGCGTCGAATTTGTTATACTTGTATAACATACGCGGTCCCCTGGAGATATAGCATGTTGGCAATCCGCTTGCCCGAATCGATCGAAGCCCGTCTGAACGCGCTGGCGCAGGAGACGGGTCGCGCCAAATCCACGCTTGCCCGCGAGGCCATCCTGGAATACATCGACGATCTTGAGGACTACTATCTGGCCGAAGCGCGTGCCCGCATGAACCGAAACACGATTCCTCTCGCGGACGTGGAGCGCGAGCTTGGTCTTTGAGATCGAGTTCGACCCGGATGCCATCAAGGACCTGAAAAAACTGGATCGTCCGGTTCAACAACGCCTGATCGGTTTTTTGAAAACGCGGGTCGCGACGCTGGACAACCCGAGAGAAATCGGCGAAGCGCTATCGGGGGCCAAGCTGGGGAATTACTGGAAATACCGCGTGGGCGATTGGCGGATCATCTGCGACATCCAGGATCGTCGCATTGTCGTCCGGGTGCTGCGTATCGGGAACCGCCGAGAGGTGTATCGGTGAGGCAAGGAGCATTTCCGGACAGTGAGCGGGCGCGCCGGGCGCCCGTTTGCACTTGATCAGCCCTCGATCACCTCGAAACCGTGCGTGATCTCGGCGGCCTTGCCGAGCATGATCGACGCCGAGCAGTATTTCTCGGCCGAGAGTTTGACCGCCTGCTCGACCCGCTTGGGGTCGAGCGACTTGCCGGTGACGGTGAAGTGCACGTGAATGCGGGTGAAGATTTTTGGATCGGTTTCGGCGCGCTCGGCATCGATGTCCGCGACGCAGTCGCTCACCTGCTGCCGGCTCTTGCGCAGGATGTGGACGACGTCGAAGGCCGAGCAGCCGCCCAGACCCAGCAGCAGCATTTCCATCGGACGCACGCCGAGGTTCCTGCCGCCTGAATCGGGCGGCCCGTCCATGACGACGGTATGGCCGGATTCGCTCTGGCCGGCAAAACTGACGCCTTCGATGAGTTTGACGCGGACTTTCATGGGCTTCCTTCAGGCAAAATTCGAGCGGAGTTTGTACCACAAAATGCCCAGCCATTCGTGCAGCGCAAAGCTGCTGTCGCGCAGGCCGGCGGGGGTGGGAATCAGGTCCATGACGGAGTCGACGCGGGTGCGGGAAAACTGGATGCCGGCCGGGACGACGCCGAGCCCCTGTGCTTCGAACAGCGGCGCCGCGCGACGCAGGTGCCAGGCGTGGGTGACCAGCACCATGCGCTGGACGTCGGCCTGTTTGAGCAGCAGGGCGGCCAGCCGTGCGTTGTCCCAGGTGGTGAATGCGGCGTCTTCGACCCAGCGGACGGAAATGCCGTATTCGTCTTGCAGGATGCGCTGCATGATGCGGCCCTCGGCGAGGCTGCCGCTGCCGGGCTTGCCGCCGGTGGCCAGGATGGGCAGACCGGTGGCGCGGTGGAGGCGGGCGGCGTAGCGCAGGCGTTCCAGACTGATGCCATTGAGGGTGTCGCCGTCGTATTCGGCCGCGTCGGTGCGCCGCCCGCCGCCGAGGACGACGATGGCGTCAGCCGTCTGCAGTTGCGCCGGACTGACCGGGGTGCTGATTTCCAGGCTTTTCAGCAGCAGTCCGCCGACCCAGGGGGTCGACAGGGCGTACAGCGCGGCGGCGGCAAGCAGGGTCAGCGACGTGGCCAGACGCGGCTGGCGCCGCCGCAGGAGCAGCCCGGCGGCCAGCAGGATTACCAGCACAAGCGGCGGCAACAGGGCGGCGGCGACAAGATTGGTGGCAAGCCAGGCGGTCATGGCGGGGATTGTATGCCTGCGCGGCAATCTCTTTGCAGACAGTGTTTGACTTTGCTCCGGGTGCACAGTTAAAATGCCCGGCTTTCCGAGATTGTCCTCTGTGCAGAGGTTGGGTCATGAAAACCTTTTCCGCTAAAACGCATGAAGTCAAACGCGACTGGTTCGTGGTTGATGCCGATAACAAAGTGCTGGGTCGCCTGGCTTCCGAGATTGCCCGCCGTCTGCGCGGCAAGCACAAGCCCGAGTTCACGCCCCACGTCGACACCGGCGATTACATCGTTGTGGTCAACGCCAGCAAGATGGTCGTGACCGGCAACAAGGGCCTCGACAAGAAATACTATCGCCACTCCGGCTACCCCGGCGGCATCTACGAAACGAACTTCGACAAGATGCAGGCGCGTTTCCCCGGCCGTGCGCTGGAAAAGGCGGTCAAGGGCATGCTGCCCAAGGGCCCGCTCGGCTACGCCATGATCAAGAAAATGAAAATTTACGCGGGCGCGGACCATCCGCACGAAGCTCAACAGCCCAAGCCCCTCGACATCAACGTTAAGGCTGCATCATGATCGGTAACTACAACTACGGTACGGGTCGTCGCAAATCGTCGGTTGCCCGTGTGTTCCTCAAGGCCGGCAGCGGCAAGATCATCGTCAACGACAAGCCGGTGGACGAGTATTTCTCGCGCGAAACCGGCCGCATGATCGTGCGCCAGCCGCTGGTTCTGACCGACAACCTGAACCGCTTCGACATCATGGTCAACGTGGCGGGGGGCGGCGAGTCCGGCCAGGCCGGTGCGGTTCGCCACGGCATCACCCGCGCGCTGATCGATCTGGATGCCGAGATGAAGCCCACGCTGAAGGCCGCCGGTCTGGTGACCCGCGATGCCCGTGAAGTCGAACGCAAGAAAGTCGGCTTCCACAAGGCGCGTCGCCGCAAGCAGTTCTCCAAGCGCTAATCGCTTGTTGCAGAAAAAAGCCGTCCGTTTCCGGGCGGCTTTTTTTATATCTGTCATCGGGCGTGTCTTACAATAAAGTCATTCTTCGCAAGGAAATCACAGCATGATCAAAGTCGGTATCGTCGGCGGAACGGGCTACACCGGGGTCGAACTGCTGCGCCTGCTGGCGCGCCACCCGCAGGTGGAACTGAAGGCCATCACCTCGCGCAAGGAAGCCGGCATGCCGGTGGCCGAGATGTTCCCCAACCTGCGCGGCCGGGTGAAACTGGCGTTTTCCACCCCGGAAGAGGCCGGGCTGGAAACCTGCGATATGGTGTTCTTCGCCACCCCCAACGGCGTGGCGATGCAGCAGACCCGTGCGCTGCTCGACGCAGGCGTCAAGGTGATCGATCTGGCGGCCGACTTCCGCATCAAGGACATCGCGGTGTGGGAGAAGTGGTACAAGATGGAGCACGCCTGCCCCGACCTGGTGGCCGAGGCGGTGTACGGACTGCCCGAGCTCAATCGCGACAAGATCAAGGGCGCGCGGCTGATCGCCAACCCCGGCTGCTATCCGACCGCGGTGCAGTTGGGCTTCCTGCCACTGCTGGAGTCCGGTGCGGTCGATACCGGTTTTCTGGTGGCGGACGCCAAGTCGGGCGTGTCCGGCGCCGGGCGCAAGCCGGAAACCCACATCCTGTTTGCCGAGGCGGCAGACAACTTCAAGGCCTACGCCGTCGGCGGCCATCGCCACTGGCCGGAGATCAAGCAGGGACTGGACAGCTTCGCCGGCAAACCGGTGGACTTCACCTTCGTGCCGCACCTGACGCCGCTGATCCGCGGCATTCACGCCACCCTGTACGCAAAAGTGAGCGCTGACATTGATCTGCAAGCCCTGTTCGAGAAGCGCTACGCAGGCGAGGCCTTTGTCGACGTGCTGCCCGCAGGCAGCCATCCGGAAACCCGTTCGGTGCGCGGCGCCAACGTCTGCCGCATTGCCGTGCACCGGCCGCAGGGCGGCGACACCGTGGTGGTGCTGTCGGTGATCGACAACCTGGTGAAGGGCGCAGCGGGGCAGGCCGTGCAGAACATGAACATCCTGTTCGATCTGCCCGAGGATACGGCGCTGGCCGACGTGGGCATGCTGCCCTGATCGTTGTTCGGGGCAGTGCCTGCCCGGATGGAACTCCGTGGCCTGAGCAGGGTCTTTGCTTGACGCAAGCCGGGTGATGCGGATAATCACCCCACACATTTTCAAGGAGCATCACCATGAACGCAGCAACCGAAATGGAGTCCCCGCTGATCTTCACCGATAGCGCGGCCAGCAAAGTCAAAAGCCTGATCGACGAAGAAGGCAATCCCGACCTGAAACTGCGCGTCTTCGTTTCCGGCGGCGGCTGTTCCGGCTTCCAGTACGGCTTCACCTTCGACGAAGCGCAGAATGCCGACGACACCGTGATGGTGAAAAACGGCGTCACCCTGCTGGTCGATTCGATGAGCTTCCAGTATCTGGTGGGCGCTGAAATCGACTACTCGGAAGGCCTGGAAGGCGCGCAGTTCGTGATCAAGAACCCGAACGCCACCACCACCTGCGGCTGCGGCTCGTCGTTCTCGGCGTAAGCGCTTCCTAACCCAATAAAAAAAGCGGCTTCGGCCGCTTTTTTCAATCAGGACATCGCGGCTTCGGCCGCTTTTTTATTTTCCGGTGCGGGTTTCAGGCCGGGTAGATCGCCCCCAGGATGCGTTCGCCGCGCGCGCCGGTCACCGCCGGCAGGTTGCCCGGCGCATGATGCAGCGTCTGCCGCGCCAGCCAGGCAAAGGCGAGCGCTTCCACCCAGTCGGGGTCGACGCCGAGGTCCGCAGTGGTCGCCACCTTGATGTTGGGCAGATGGACGCGGACGCGCTGCATCAGCGCGCCGTTGTGCGCCCCGCCGCCACAGACGTAGAGTTCCTGCGCGCCGCCGCATTCGCGCTTCACCGCGTCGGCGAGGCTCGTGGCGGTGAATTCGAGCAGGGTGGCCTGCACGTCGGCCGGGTCGATCGTTTCGTTCAGGCTGCCCAGGGTGGCGTCAAGCCAGTCCAGATTGAACTGTTCGCGCCCGGCGCTTTTGGGCGGAGGAATCTGCAGGTAGGCGTGCTGCGTCAGCATGGCCAGCAGGCGGGGGTGGACGGTTCCGCTGGTTGCCCAGGCGCCATCGCGGTCGTAGTGGGCGTCGCGATGCCGTTTGATCCAGGCATCCAGCAGCATGTTGCCGGGGCCGGTGTCCCAGCCGCGCACCCTGCCATTCACCGGCAGATCGGTAACGTTGGCGATGCCGCCAATGTTGGCGATGACACGATGAACCTGCGGATGTTGCAGCGCCTGGGCGTGGAAGGCGGGTACCAGTGGCGCGCCCTGGCCACCCGCCGCAATGTCGCGGCTGCGGAAGTCGGCGACGACCGGGATGCCGGTGAGCTCGGCCAGCAGGGCGGCATTGCCGATCTGCAGCGTGTAGCCGTCCGCCGGCCGGTGGCGCAGGGTTTGGCCGTGGCAGCCGATCGCCCGCACGTTGCCGGGCGGTATCCCGTCCAGCAGCGCCCTGACGGCGTCCGCGTACAGGCGCGCCAGTCGATTCGCTGCGAGCGCCGCAAGATGGATTTCGTCGGGTTGCGGCGCATGCAGCGCCAGCAACTGCGCGCGCAGGCTGTCGGCGTAGGGCAGGTAATGGGTGTGAAGGAGCCGGACTTGGCCAGCGGGGCCTATTTCGGCGAGAACGGCGTCGACACCATCCAGGCTGGTGCCGGACATGAGGCCGACGTAGCGTTCGGCCTCATGCGGGGGGGCTGTACTCAATCGAGTGCGGCGAGGTTGGTGCCGCGCAACAGGGCCAGCTTGTCGGACCAATCAGCGGTCTGTTCCCTGAAGAGCGCGCGTTGTGCAGCGACCAGAGGCGGCGACCCCGGCAGTTTGATGGCCATGGGGTTCTGCGGCCGGCCGGCAATGCGGACTTCATAGTGCAGGTGCGGGCCGGTGGACGCGCCGGTCGAACCGACATAGGCGATGACCTGGCCCTGGCCGACTGCGCGACCGGAGCGGATGCCGGAGGCAAACGCGCTCAGGTGAGCATAGTAGGTTTCGAAGCCATTGGGGTGACGCAGGACGACGAGGTTGCCGTAGCCGCCGCGACGCCCGGCGAAAACAACCGTGGCGTCGCCGGTGGCCTTGACCCGGGTGCCGGTGGGCGCGCCGAAGTCGACGCCGGTATGGGCGCGGTGGAAGCCGTAAATAGGGTGCTTGCGTGAATTGCTGAAGCTGGAGGTGACCCGGGAGAACTCCAGCGGCGAGCGCAGGAAGCCCTTCTTCAGCGATTCGCCCTCAGGGGTGTAATAGGCCTCGCGGCCGGAATTGTCGCGGAACAGGACGGCCCGGTAGGGCTTGCCGGCATTGACGAACTCGGCGGCGAGCAGCTTGCCGGCGGCAATCGGTTCGCCATTGCGGTAGTCGACCGTGTAGATGACCGAGAAGGTGTCGCCGCGGCGCAGGTCTTCGCGGAAGTCCAGGCTGGTCGAGAAGGTCTCGGCCATCTGGTTGGCAATCTTGTCGGGGACGCCGGCGCTGTCGGTGGCGCCATACAGCGATGACAGGATGCGGCCGGAACGCATCACCACGCGCGTTTCAAGCACTTCGCTGCTTTCTTCCGAGACAAAGCCCTCACCCTGCTTGCGGACTATCAGGGCGGGCGCGTCGCCGCGATCGAACCGGATGGCGATCAGCTGGCCATCCTGCGTGGTGGTGGCCTGGATGCGCCGGCCGGCACGGATGCTGGACGCCAGTTGACGCACCGCATCGGTGGCGAGCAGGCGCTGGATTTCCAGGTCGTCGATGCGGAGCCGCGACAGTGCGCTGGACAGGGTGTCGCCGGATTGGACCAGGCCTTCGCGCTCAAAAGCGCCGTCATTGCTTGGGCTGGCCAGCGCCGGCAGGGCGATGGCTTCGGTAATGATTTGCGGCGTGATGTCGAGGGTATTGGTGTCAGGGGCCAGGCCGAAGGCGGCAACGACGCCGAACAGCGGCAGGCTGGAGAGTGCAACCAGAGTGCGCAGGCTGAAGCGGCGTTCCGCTCCGGTCATGCGATCGGTTAAGATTCTCAGTTTGGTGAGCGGCATAGACCGTTTCCCTTCCGTAATCGAGCCGGGAGTCTACCACAAATGTCCCCTGGCGATTTTTCTTAATCCAAACAACGGCTTGTATGCGCTGAATTGGATGGTATTCATGTTTTACGGCCAAGTTTGAGCAAACTTGATCCGTCACAGAGAGGAAATTGATGCAGGACGCCTTGCAGGAAATCAAGCGTGGAGCCGACGAGTTGCTGGTCGAGGCCGAACTGGTCGAAAAGCTGAAAACGGGCCGGCCGTTGCGGATCAAGGCTGGGTTCGACCCGACGGCGCCGGACCTGCATCTGGGCCATACCGTGCTGTTGAACAAATTGCGCCAGTTTCAGACGCTGGGACACCATGTCATTTTCCTGGTGGGGGATTTCACCGGCATGATCGGCGATCCCACCGGCAAAAACACGACGCGCCCGCCGCTGACCCCCGAGGCGGTGGCGGAAAACGCGAAGACCTATCAGGAGCAGGTGTTCAAGATTCTCGATCCCGCCCTGACCGAGGTGCGCTTCAATTCGGAATGGATGGAAAAACTGGGCTCGGCCGGCATGATCCGGCTTGCGGCCACCCACACCGTGGCGCGCATGCTGGAGCGCGATGATTTTCACAAGCGCTATAGCAGCCAGCAGCCGATTGCGATCCACGAATTCCTGTACCCCCTGATCCAGGGCTACGACTCGGTCGAACTGAAGGCGGACGTGGAGCTGGGCGGCACCGACCAGAAATTCAACCTGCTGATGGGGCGCGAGTTGCAAAAGCATCATGGTCAGCCCGCGCAGTGCATCCTGACCATGCCGCTGCTCGAGGGCACGGACGGCATCAACAAGATGTCGAAGTCGCTCGGCAACTACATCGGTATCAATGAACCGCCGCAGGAGATCTTCGGCAAGCTGATGTCGATCTCGGATGATTTGATGTGGCGCTATATCCAGTTGCTCTCGTTCGAGTCGCTTGCGACCATCGAGAGCTGGAAGCGTCAGGTAGCCGAGGGCGCCAATCCGCGTGATATCAAGGTGCAGTTCGCGCAGGAGATCGTGGCGCGCTTTCACAGCCAGGCGGCGGCGACCCAGGCGCTGGCCGAATTCGAAGCGCGCTTCCAGAAAGGGGTATTGCCGGACGACATGCCGGAAATCAGCCTGCCGAGCGTCGACGGTGCGCTGCTGGTGCCGCAGTTGCTGAAGCTGGCCGGGCTGGTGTCCAGCACCTCGGATGCCATCCGCCAGATCGCCGGCGGCGGTGTCCGCATCGATGGCGAACGCGTGGCGGACAAAGGCGCGAGCGTCCCTGTTGGCGCGACTGTGGTGGCCCAGGTCGGCAAGCGAAAATTTGCCCGCGTCACAATTATTTGAAATTATTTTGCAGAAAGTGTTGACGGATAATTTCTGCTCTGTAGAATGCGCACCTTCTCGAAACGAAGCGAGATGAGCGAAACGCGAAACACGCTTCTAATCGATTGATCTTTAACAATTTACAGCCGATAGGTGTGGGTGTTGTTGCGGTAGTTGGACTGGTTTTGGCTGGTCTGACAACTAGCATAAATGCTCACACTTTAATGAAGTAATTCATTTGAGTTGAGCGACGAAGTATTGAAGTAATAGCAGAGATTGAACTGAAGAGTTTGATCCTGGCTCAGATTGAACGCTGGCGGAATGCTTTACACATGCAAGTCGAACGGCAGCACGGGTGCTTGCACCTGGTGGCGAGTGGCGAACGGGTGAGTAATGCGTCGGAACGTACCGAGTAATGGGGGATAACGCACCGAAAGGTGTGCTAATACCGCATACGCCCTGAGGGGGAAAGCGGGGGATCGTAAGACCTCGCGTTATTCGAGCGGCCGACGTCTGATTAGCTAGTTGGTGGGGTAATGGCTCACCAAGGCGACGATCAGTAGCGGGTCTGAGAGGATGATCCGCCACACTGGGACTGAGACACGGCCCAGACTCCTACGGGAGGCAGCAGTGGGGAATTTTGGACAATGG
>JAJYXG010000072.1:0-74178 GCA_021791095.1 Pseudomonadota bacterium | reverse complement strand
GTGTTCCTGCCGATTCTCTTCATGGGCGGCATGATCGGGCGGCTGTTCCAGGAATTCGCGGTCAGCATCGGCGTCGCCGTGCTGCTGTCCGGCGTGGTGGCGCTGACGCTGACGCCGATGCTGTGCGCGCGTGGCCTGGTGCACGAACCGCTCAACAATCCGCTGTCGCGCGCCTTTGATGCCGGCTTCAACCGCTTCCGCGGCTTTTATGGCGATACCCTGCGTGCGTCGATGCGCCATCGCGGCGCGATGCTGCTGTTTTCGGTTGCGGTGCTGGGCGCGATGGTCTGGCTGGCCGGCCAGGTCAGGCAGGGCTTCATCCCGCGGGTCGACTCCGGCATGATCTTCGCCAGCGTGCAATATCCGGAAGGCATTCCGTTCGAGGAGCTGTCGACGCGCCAGCAGCAGCTCGCGTCCATCGTCCAGCAGCACCCGGCGGTCGAAGGCCTGATGTCCTCGGCCGGGCAGGGCGGCGGCGGCGTCACCGGCGGCAACGTCGGGCGGCTGGTGATCCGCCTGACGCCGCGAAATACGCGGCCCGGCGCGGATGCGGTGATCGACGAACTGCGCGCGGCGACGCGCAGGATCGGCGGCGTCAACGTCACGTATCAGAACCCGGCATCGATCAACGTCGGTGCACTGGTGTCCAGCAGCGACTATCAGCTGACCCTCACTGCAGGCGATTTCGACATGCTGAAGGCGGCTTCTGCCGCAGTCGAAAAGCGGCTGGTGTCGGTGCCGCTGATCGAGGACGTCAACAGCAATCTCGAATTGCGCAATCCCGAACTGCGCGTCAGCCTCGATCCGATCGAGGCGGCACGCCTCGGCATCACTGCGCAGCAGGTGCAGCAGACCCTGTACGACGCGCTGGGTGGCCGCCGCATCAGCGAAATCTACGGCGCCAGTGACCAGTACGTGGTGAGCATCAAGGCGCTGCCCGAAGCGCAGCTGAACCCGGCGATCATCGGCCAGCTTCCCCTGAAGACCGCGTCGGGCGGACTCACCCGGCTGGACGCGGTGGCACGGGTGGAAGCGGGCGTCGGCCCGATCGCGGTGCACCACTACGGCCAGCAGCCCGCCGTCACCCTCTCGTTCAACCTCGCGCCCGGCGCCTCGCTCGATGCCGCGCTGGGCACCGCACTGGAGGCGGCGCGGGAAGTGGTGCCGGCGGAGGTGGCGCTGCAGCTCACCGGTGCCGCGCAGAAATTCCAGGAGTCGACCGTACAGCTGCCGCTGCTGCTGCTGTTCACCGTCATCATCATCTACATGGTGCTGGCGGTGCTGTACGAGCATCTCGGCCACCCGCTCACCATCCTCACCGCGCTGCCGCTCGCCGGCTTCGGCGCGCTGCTGGTGCTGCTGATGATGGACGAGGAGCTCAACATCTTCAGCTTCGTCGGCATCATCCTGCTGGTCGGCCTGGTGAAGAAGAACGGCATCATGATGATCGACTTCGCGCTGACCCGGCAGCGTGCCGGCATGAGCGCCGAGGACGCCATCGTCGAGGCCTGCCAGGTGCGTCTGCGCCCGATCATGATGACCACCTTCGCCGCGATCTTCGCCACGCTCCCGATTGCGATCGGCTTCGGCGCCGGCGGCGAGGCGCGGCGCCCGCTCGGCATCGCGGTGGTCGGCGGGCTGCTGTTCTCGCAGTTCCTCACGCTCTACATCACGCCCACCTTCTATGTGAGCATGGCGCGCATGGAAGCGGCGCTGACGCGCTGGCGCGCACGATTCGCCTGAGCGATTCAGGTTGCCACTGGCGTCATGAAAATCGATTGATGTTGTCAATCGTATTTATCCAGATTTTCCGTTAGATCAATATATTGATGATCTCTAATATCGCTCCTGTCTTGATTGACATTGCGAATCAACCACACAGGAGCGAATCATGCAGAACACGAAGTCCCCGACCATCCAGAACCTCGAAGCCGCCTTTGCCGGCGAATCCATGGCCCACATCAAGTACATGTGGTTCGCGCGCCAGTGCCGCAAGGTGGGCGACGAAGCGACCGCCAAGGTGTTCGAGGACACCGCCGCGCAGGAAATGCTGCACGCCTTTGGCCACGCCGAGCTGCTCTTTTCCGACGAGACCATGACGCCGGCCAAGTGCCTGCAGTACGCAATCGATGGCGAGACCCATGAGTACACCGAGATGTATCCCAAGTTCCGCCACGAGGCGATGATCGAGGGCAACACCGCCGCGGTGGCCGAGATCGACGAGCAGATCGCCGAATCGAAGGAGCATGCCGAAATGTTCAAGAGCGTGCTGGAAAAGGCCGCCAAGCGCTTCGCCGCGCTGGCTAAGGTCGAAGAGAAGCACGCGAAGCACTATCAGGCGCAAAAAGACGCGATTGCCGCCTGAGCGGATCACTGAAGACTATTTGATAATTGAAAGGACCCATCATGAAAGCTTGGCAATGCATCGTTTGCGGTTACATCTACGACGAATCCAAAGGCGACCCGGAGCACGGCATCGCCCCCGGCACCCGCTGGGAAGACGTGCCGGAGAGCTGGGAATGCCCGGACTGCGGCGTCTCCA
This sequence comes from Pseudomonadota bacterium, assembly GCA_021791095.1. GTDB lineage: Bacteria > Pseudomonadota > Gammaproteobacteria > Burkholderiales > Thiobacillaceae > Thiobacillus. The sequence continues at coordinate 71,636 of JAJYXG010000072.1, read as the reverse complement.
AGACCGATTTCGAGATGATCGAAGTCACCGCGGTCTGATCGTCAGCTGTACCGGGAGGTGCTTGGTGCGCCTCCCGCAATCTGAATTCAGGAGTTATTTATGCACCCCATCGTCATCGTCGGTTCCGGCCTTGCCGGCTACACCCTGCTGAAGGAGATCCGCAAGCGCGACGCGACCACGCCGCTCACGCTCGTCACCGCGGACGACGGCGCGTTCTATTCCAAGCCCAACCTGTCGAACGCGTTCGCCACCGGCCGGACCGCTGCGGCATTGGCCAGCGCCAGCGCCGAGAAGATGGCGGCGGACCAGAACGCGATGGTGCTGACACATACCCGTGTGGTGGCGATCGACACGCAGGGGCAACGCATTCATACCGATGGCGGCGAGCTGGAATACCACCAGCTGGTGCTCGCACTCGGCGCAGACCCGTTTCCGCATGGGCTTTCCGGCAGCGGCGCGGGCGACGTGCTGGCGGTGAACGACCTGGCCGATTATGCGGCTTTCCGCAGCGCCATCGACGGCAAGAAGCGCATCGCCGTGCTCGGAGGCGGCCTCATCGGCTGTGAGTTCGCCAACGATCTGGTGCACGCCGGCTACACCGTCGACGTGGTGCATCTGGGCGAGTGGCCGCTGGAGCGGCTGCTGCCGGTCGAAGCCGGGCAGCGTCTGGCCGACAGCCTCGCCGCACTGGGGGTGCGCTGGCATTTCGGGCGCACCGGCAAGAGCGTCGAGCGCATGTCGGACGGCTACCGGGTCACGCTCGACAACGGCGAAACCGTCGCGGCGGATGTCGTCCTGTCGGCGATCGGCCTGAAGCCGCGCACCCAGCTCGCGCAGGCGGCTGGCATCACGGTCGGGCGCGGCATCCAGACCAACCGCCTGCTGGAAGCCAGCGTGGCTAATGTGTACGCGATGGGCGACTGCGCCGAAGTCGACGGCCTGAACCTGCCCTACGTGCAGCCGCTGATGGTGCAGGCGCGCGCGCTTGCCGCCACGCTTACCGGCACGCCGACGCCGGTGGTGTATCCGGCGATGCCGGTGATGGTGAAGACACCAGCGCACCCGGTGGCGGTGCTGCCGCCCCGCATCGGCGCGACCGGCAGCTGGAAGGTCGAATGCAGCGACACCGGCGTATGCGCGCTGCACCTCGATGAAGCCGGCCGTTTGCAGGGCTTCGCGCTCACCGGCAGCGAAACCGGGCGGCGCAACGCCCTGGCCAAGGACATCGTGGCCTGATCATCTGGTCACGGGGGCGGTGGGCTGCAGCGCGTCGATCAGCGGGCAGCTTACCTGGCCGCGCCGGCTGGCGCAGCGATCCACCAGCTGTGCCAGCGCCGCTTCGATGCGCTGCAGGTCCTGCAAACGCTGGCGCACGTCGGCGAGCTTGTGCTCGGCGATCGTCCGCGCTTCCGAACAGCGGGTGCCGTCGTCCAGCTGCAGGAGCTGCGCAATCTCGTCCAGCGTGAAGCCGATGCGCTGGGCCGCCTTGATGAACAGTATCCTCGCCACCTCGGCCTCGCCGTAGCGGCGGATGCCGCCCAGGGGTTTGTCCGGCTCGATCAACAGGCCGCGGCGCTGATAGAAGCGGATCGTTTCGACGTTGACGCCTGCCTCGCGCGCCAAGGCCCCGATGGTCTGTCCCTGAGTGGTCATGTGGCCTCCTAAATTAATTGTGCTTGACACCGTAGTATGGTACGGCACTTAAGCTTGCGACACCCTATCCAAGAAGGAGGCGACATGTCGCAAGAGAAAACCGGGCGTTTGCCGCTCATCGGCGGCGTCATCGCTGCCATCGCCGCCTCCCTGTGCTGCGTTGGTCCCCTGGTGCTGGTCATGCTGGGCATTGGCGGCGCCTGGGTGGCGAATCTCGCCGTGCTGGAACCGTTTAGGCCTTACTTCCTCGGGGCAGCCGTCATCGCCCTGTTCTTCGCCTGGAAAAAAATTTATCGCGTCCCGGCCGCTGCTGCCTGCACACCAGGCTCCCTGTGCGCCATGCCCCAGACAAACCGGGTCTACAAGGTGCTGTTCTGGGTCGTGGCCGTGCTCATTGCGCTCGCTCTGGCCTTCCCCAGCCTCGCCCCATTGTTCTACTAAAGGAGTTTCGCCATGAAAAAACTCATTCTTGCCTCGATCCTCGCTTTCGCTTTCACCGATGCAGCATTCGCTGCCGTACGCACCGTCACGCTGTCCGTGCCCGGCATGTACTGCGAGGTGTGTCCAATCACTGTGCGCAAGGCGTTGCAAAAAGTGCCCGGGGTGTCCAAGGTCAATGTCTCCTTCGAGAAGAAGGAAGCGGTTGTGACTTTCGATGATGCCAAGACGAGCGTCAAATCGCTGGAAGACGCCACATTCGAGGCGGGATACGAGTCCACCGTCAAAGCCCCCGCCAAGGAAGGAAAAGCCAAGTGAGCGAGCGGATCCTCCACGTGACGGGCATGACCTGCGACCACTGCGCCGCGTCGGTGAAACAGGCGCTGCAGGCGGTGGCCGGCGTGACCCGTGTGGACGTGTCCTACCCCGAGGCTACGGCACGTGTGGAAGTGGACGCGGACATTCCCGCATCGGTCCTGCTCGATGCCGTGCGCGACAAGGGCTACGGCGCGGAAGTGGGTGGAGGCGCGTGTTGCGGGAGCACCCCCAAGTCTGCCGCCAGACTCAGCGTCGCCATTATCGGCACCGGTTCGGCAGCCTTTGCCGCGGCCATCCGCGCCGTTGAGGAAGGCGCCGAGGTGACTGTGATCGAGGCCTCGACCGTCGGCGGCACCTGCGTCAACGTGGGCTGCGTGCCTTCGAAGATTCTGATTCGTGCCGCCCATGTGGCACATCTGCAAGCGCAGCACCCGTTTCCGGGTCTCGCCAAACACGTCCCGGCGCTGGATCGCAAGGCGCTGGTCGCCCAGCAGCAGGCGCGGGTGGAAGAACTGCGCCACGCGAAATACGAAAGCATTCTGGAAACCAATCCTGGCATCAATCTGCTGCGCGGCTTCGCGCGCTTCGAGGATGCCGGGACTCTCGTCGTTGACCAGGCGGACGGCAGCGAAAAGCGCATCGTTGCGGACCGCATTCTGATCGCCACCGGCCGCTCGCCACAGATTCCGGATGTGCCGGGGCTCGCCGGCACGCTGTTCTGGACTTCGACCGAAGCATTGGTCGCCGAGGAAATCCCGGCCCACCTGATCGTATACGGCGGTTCGGTGGTCGCGCTGGAGCTCGCCCAGGCCTATCTGCGCCTGGGCAGCCGAGTCACGCTCGTCGCGCGGGGCGCCTTGCTGTCGAAGGAAGACCCGGCCATCGGCGAAGGCCTGAAGGCCGCGCTGGAAGCGGAAGGCATGCGCATCTTCACCGGCACCAGGGTGACGGGGGTGCGCTACGACGGCAAGACGTTTGCACTTGAAACGACCGCGGGAACCGTCACCGGCGAGCGGCTGCTCGTGGCCGCCGGACGCAAGCCGAACACGGCGGGGCTCGACCTGGCTCGCGCCGGGATCGAGACCGATGCGACGGGCGCCATTATTGTGGACGACCACCTGCGCACCTCGGCGCCCAACATCTTCGCGGCGGGCGACTGCACCAATGCGCCCCAGTTCGTTTATGTGGCGGCGGCGGCCGGCACCCGCGCGGCGGTCAACATGACGGGGGGCGATGCGGCGCTGGACATCTCGGTCGTGCCCGCGGTCGTGTTCACCGATCCGCAGGTGGCAACCGTGGGCCTCACCGTCGCCCAGGCGGAAGCGCTCGGCATTGCCACCGACAGCCGCACCCTCAGCCTCGACAATGTGCCACGCGCGCTCGCCAATTTCGACACCCGTGGTTTCATCAAGCTGGTGGCGGACAGGAACACGGGCCGGCTGCTGGGGGCGCAGGTCCTGGCGGGAGAAGGGGGCGAGATCATCCAGACGGCGGCACTGGCCATCAGGAGCGGCATGACGGTGACCGACCTCGCGGGCCAGTTGTTTCCCTACCTCACCATGGTGGAGGGGTTAAAGCTCTGCGCGCAGACTTTCACCAGGGACGTGAAGCAGTTGTCCTGCTGCGCGGGGTAACAAAACAGCCGACGGGCTGCTGCTGGCTTTTCCCTGGTATGCATCGTTGTTCTATTGACGAGGCTGTATGAACACTTCAACCATTCTGGCGGCTGTGCTGGTCGCGATATCCACCCCCGCCCTGGCTGCGCAGAAGACCGTCACCCTGGCCGTACCTGGCATGACGTGCGCGGCGTGTCCCATTACGGTGAAGAAAGCGCTGACCCAGGTGGAGGGCGTGACCCGCGCGGAAGTCGATTACGACAAAAAGCAGGCCATTGTGATCTTCGATGACGCCAGGGTGAGCGTGAATCAACTCTCCCGCGCCACGGCCGATGCGGGCTACCCCTCGTCCGTCAAAGGCGCGGCCCGATGAGCACCATCACCCTCGAATCCACCCTGACCTGTCCCCTCTGTGGCCACGTCAAGACCGAAATCATGCCCACCGACGCCTACCAGTGGTATTACGAGTGCGAGGCATGTCAAACGGTGTTGATGCCCCTGCCGGGAGACTGTTGCGTGTTCTGCTCTTACGGCACGGTGCCGTGTCCGCCGATACAGGCGGGCAGCAAACAGGAAGGGTGCTGTCAGGGCTGAACGGTCCTCAGGGCCCGGCTGGCGGGTGCCCCTTGCAGGCCATCTTGCGCTTTCTGGCGGAGCGAAGTTCGTTCGCATCTGCATAGCCAGCATGGATGACTTGCGCGAGAATGCCGCATGGACATCTTCCGCATCTTCCACCTGCAATGCGCGCGGCGCCTGCCCGCGCTGCCCGACACCCATCCCTGCTCGCGCCTGCACGGCCATTCGTTCAGGGTCGAGCTCACGGTCAGCGGCGAGATCGACCCCGCGCTCGGCTGGGTGCTCGACTTCGCCGACATCGAGGCGGCCTGGCAGCCGATCCATGTCGCGCTCGATCATCGTAATCTGAACGACATCGCCGGGCTGGAAAACCCCACCAGCGAAAACCTGGCGGTGTGGCTGTGGCAGCAGCTCAAGCCCGCGCTGCCCGGTCTGAGCGCGGTCAGGGTGATGGAAACCCACGACTCGGGCTGCGTCTACCGCGGCTAGCCCGGTTTGCTGCTGCGCTTAACGCCCCATGCTGGAGAAATCCAGGTCGGCATGCGGGGTGTCCGCCACATTGGCATCGATCATCAGATAGATGTCTTCATCGACGATGTCTTCGGCAGGGTGGTGGGCAAATGCCGAGAACGAGGCGAGCAGGGAAGTGAGGACTGCAACTTGAAGAACGCTTTTCATAACCGGTTTCCTTTTGAAGATTAAAACAGAACGTGTTGCTCAGCGTGCTGCGTTCGCCTGTCGATGCGCTCGCGTCTGCTGATGGGGTGCATCTTGAACGGGCGAGGTGTCTGCAGCGTGTCCTGCACGTTTCGGTGTGTGACAGTCTGTTTCAACGGCCGGAAAGCCGTTCGCCCAGAAACCCGGTCCGCAAAAAAGAAAAGGGCACACGAACCGTGTGCCCTTTCCCCTGCAACAGCCTGCCGATCAATGGGTGTGCTCGGTGCCGCCGTCTTCATGGCCGCCGTCTTCATGGCCGCCGGCCCCACCAGACTTGCCGTGGAAAATCTTGCTTTCCGCCGACTTGCTGCCGCCTTGCGAACCGTCATGGTGCGAACTGCCGCCCTTGTGGGCGCTGCTGCTGTGGCTGCTGCCACGGTCGCCGCCCATGTACTTCGGCCCCTTGCCCTTGCCGCCTGACGTATGGCCGGAAGAATGGCCGTCGTCGTGGCTGTCGGCCGCGTAGGCGGTTGCCGTGCCCGTTGCCAGGCCTGCAGCCAGCAACGCGATCGTTGCCCATTTGCTGTAAACGTTCATGCTGTAACTCCTGTTGCTGAGGTCCACTGGGCGGCGGGCCGCCCAGTGGACTTCATTAACGAACCGCGTTGTCGTGGACGAACTCGATCACCTGCAGGTAGTCGTTCGCGGCCGCCGCGAAGTCGTCCGCCCCACCCACTGCGGTCGGGTCAACCCAGTTGGTGCTGCTGAACACGGCTTCATACAGGTTCACCACGGTCGGCACGTACACGCCATCCTTCAGCACCAGCACGGTTGCGGTCGCAGTGCTCCACGTCGTGGCGCGATCGTAGTTCGTGGTGGAGAAGTCATAGTATGTGGTGCCCGTGTTGATCCCCAGGATGGAATTCATGTAGACCACGGTGTCCACGGTGATGGTGCCGGTCTTGTCCGCAGCCGCTGCAAACAGCGAAGCGGGGTTGAAGCCGGCCGGCAAGGTCACACCGGCAATCGAACCGTCTTTCATGTAATCCAGATACAGCGCCAGGTTTTCCAGCGGGGAGTCGATGGTCACGCCATTCACAACAAGACGGCCGGTCGAATCCAGCGTAATCACGGCGCCCGCAGCGGTCAGCTTGGACAGCGCTTCATCCAGCGAATGCTGCAGCACCTTGGTCGGCGCACGGCCCACGCTCAGGCGGCCCAGTTCGACTTCGGCGCCATAGACGTCATAGGTAACACCGCCTACGGTTACGGTGGGCAACAGATCGCCTTCCGCATTGTAGGGAATGATCACCAGATTGCCTGAGGCATCCTTCAGCGGAACCAGATTGCCGGACGCATCGTAGACATAAGCGATCACCTGAACCAGGCCATCGACAGTCAGGATGGGCACGCCATTGGCGTCGCGCAGCAGCACGACCATGTCACCAAACAGGTCACCCTTCTTGCTGCCAGCACCTGCCGGCTTGCCGCCGCCGCCCGACTTGCCGCCCTTCACGCCCGCCCACACCGGACGGTCGCTATCTTCCGAGGGCTCAGCGCGGAAAATCTTGTCAGCGCCCTTGCCCTGGCCACCCTTGTTGGCGGCACCTTTCTTTGCCCCGCCCTTGTTGGCGCTGCCCTTCTTGGCACCGCCATCCTCAGCTGCCTGGGCGGACGAAATCACGCCCAGATCAAGGCCGGTCATGGTATTGACGGCCATCGGAACAGCGAGCATGGCGAACATGGTGCCGCCAGCGAGGATTAGTTTTTTGAAATTGAATGCGGTGTGTGTCATGTATCTCTCCATTGTTTAAAAATTACGCCTTCCCTCACCTTGTTTTCGGTATATCAACCGAAAACAAAACCCTTTTACTTACAATTGAAGACTAGCTGGTCTTTTTTAAGAAAGCATTGATTTTTCGCAATTCAGGACAGTTTTTTTGCTGCCGGATTGCGTGCTCAGAAGCGGAAGCCGAGGCCCAGGCGGGCCAGACTTTCACTGTTATCGAAGTGCATGTCATCCGGATTGGCGCCGCCAGCGTGCGTTGTCACGAAATCGACCGTATCGTTGTAGCGGGTGTAGCTGTATTCCATGCGCACGAAGGCATTTTCCGAGGCGGGAATCTCGGCGCCGAGGCCGAAGCGGGTTCCTGCGAGTGTGTCGCTGCGGTCGATCCAGCTGCCCACGCCTGCTCCTTTTTTGTAAATGGTGTTGAAGCGGGTCTGCACCGCGCCAATGCGGCCGTACAGCAGGCCGCCGTTGTCGAGCGCATAACCCACCCGCAGGCCGGCGCCGTAACCGCCACGCTTCTCGACCGCAAAGTCCCGACCGCCGTCGGAGTCGCCGCCGGTCTGGCGTTCGTGGTCCCAGCTGAAGTTGGCCGCCTCTGCTTCCAGTTCGAGGCCAACATAGACCTGGCTGAACGTGTGGCCGTAGCCAGCGAAAAAGCCGCCGGTGAAACCCGATTTGGCGAAGTTGCCGGTGAAGTCATAGGGACCCTCGGCACCGCCGCTGTCCATATGCGTTCCGGTCAGCTGCGTGGCCATTGTGCCGTGGCCGAGGTTGGCACCCGCGTAGAGGCCGCGTAGCTCGGTGGCCGAACGTGTGGCCACTTCCGGGCGCCCGCCGCCGAAGCGCCAGCCGAGTCCGATGCTGAACACGTTGTCCTCGGTGTCGAAGAGTTCCGTCGTCGTGGCAGCGACGTCGGATTGGTAGGGCACGTCGTAGTCGTCGTAGCGCGTATAGCTGTAGTCGGTGCGCACGAACAGGTTGCGAGAGGCTGGAATTTCCAGGCCAATCCCGAGGCGGGTACCGGTTTCGGTGTGGTCCTGATTGAAGGCGCCGCCCGTGTACTGGTTTTCGGTGTAGTAGGTATGGAAGTCGGTGCGAATCATACCCAGCTTGCCGACCAGCAGGCCGCCGTCAAGCTGATAGCCGGCGCGAAGGCTCAGGCCGTAGCTGGCGTCCTTGTCCACATACACGGTGGGCGCCTTGGGCTTGTCCTTTTTGTGGTACCAGTTGGCGTCGCTGTCGCTGCCATCGAGCTCGAGGCCGAGATACCAGTTGTTGATTTCGGTGCCCCAGCCGGCGAACAGGCCGTAGCTGGCGCCGAAGCGCCCCATGATTGCCGCGTCGAAGCCGCCGCCGCCGCGCGGTCCGTAGGTGTCGGTGGTGAGGCCGCCGTGGCCCAGTTGGGCGCCGGCGTAGAAGCCGGATAACACGCCCTGCGCGCGCGGCGCGGCGGGGGCGCCCGCCCCGCGCTCGGGAATGATCGAGTAGTCGCGGCTACGCGCCGGGGTGTAGCCGACGCTGACCATCACCTGGTTGCGGCTGTACTGGGCGGCGAGGTCGTTGGAGTCGCGGTCGATGATGCGCAGGTCGGCGCCGACGAACACGGTCGGCATCACGTAGTAGCGCAGGCCGGCGCCCGCGTCGATGATGCTGTCGCTGCGGTCGAAGTCCTTGAAATCGCTCTTGGTGTAGGCAGCACGGCCGTTGACCGACAGCTTGCTGGTCAGGCGGCGCTCCACCTCGAAGCCGTAGGTGGTGTCGAGCGAACCGGAGGCATAGTCGGCGCCGTCGAATACGGTGGTTTCTTCCAGCGAGCGATCGATGAAGCCGGTCACGGTCGTCAGCGTAGTGGGTTTCCACACGGCGAGGGCGCCGAAATACGGTTTGCTGAGGTCGGAGAAGCCGCTGTAATCGTAATCCTGGCGCATCACGCCGGCGAACACCTCACCTGCCAGGCGCTGGGGCCGCAGGGTGAATCTCAAACCGGCCGCGGCACGGGTGCCGTCGGAATCGCGGTTGAAGGTCTGGCCGGTGATCAGCTTGTCGTATTCGCGATTGTCGGTGGCGAACTGCCCGAAGATTTCGTACACGGGCGACAGCACATAACCCAGGCGCACGCCCAGCGAGCTCAGGTCGTGGTCGCGGTAGTCGGTGTCGATGACGGTGCCATCGCCCAAGGCGCCGTCCTTGTAGTCGTACTGGTCCCAGGTGCCGCCAACGCGCAGGCGGAAGGCGCCGAACTCGTGCGCCACGCCCAGATGCGCTTCCTCGTGGTCGTAGCGGGTCGGCTCGACCTGCGTCAGCAGCGAGCCGGGGGTGGAGCGGTCTTCGTGATCGCGGCTGTGGCGCGCGCCGCCGAAGATGTTGGTGCGGGCGCCGAGGTCGTAGTGGCCGTCGAAGCCCAGCCAGTAGTCGTTAACGTCTTCCGAGTCGTGGTTCTGGTAGCGGTCGAAGTCTGCGCCGACGTCGAAGTTCAGCGCGTGCTGCTTCCAGTTGGATTTCAGTTCCAGCGACGGCGACAGGGTGTAGACGACATCTTCGGTCACGTAGGTGCGATCAACGGACAGGGGACGCTCGGCGTAAATGTTGTCGTCGTAGGTGACGGCCAGCGTCACTTCCGGATACAGCAGGAAGGAACCCCAGGGAATGCCGGGGAATTCTTTCGGCTGGGCCGGGAACACCGAGGTCATCGGGCGGGTGGCCAGCACCGGGGGAACCGTTGCGGTCGGGGTACCGGTGCCCTGCTGGGGTGCGTTCTGATTCTGGACCGGGGGAGGGGCGGGCGGTGCACCCCATACGTTGAAGGAAGTGGCGCCGAACATGGCGGCCATGCACGCGGCCAGCGGCTTCAAATGGTGCTTCATAAAGTCTCCCTGGGGCGTGCTGTCTTGTGACGATGCATTACGCCCGGTTATTTTTACTGGATTGAACTGTTAAAAGTCTGTTATGAAAAAGCTTTCTCGCGATTTTACTGGGCTTCCCTGGCCGTTAGCCCTGATTGACAATTGTCAATACAACATTGTGACCATTAAACAACATTAATTTAACCATGGGCCAGATGGGCCAGGCCGGCGTGATCGCAAACGACATCGTTGCCCTTATCCGTATGGACCAGGCCGCGCCGCTTGAACTCCGCCATGATGCGGCTGGCGGTTTCAGTGGTGATGCCGAGCAGTGCGCCCATGTCCTCGCGGCTGGGCATGGTTTCAGGCTGGTTGCCGGTACAGCCGAGCGTGATCAGCAGCCGTGCCATGCGGGCCTCTGCCGGGCCGGTGGAGAGCGCAGCGATGAAATGGTCGGCCTGATCGACCGAGCGCTGCCAACGCTGCAGCAGCGCCTGGTGCACGTTGCGGTTGGTCTGATCCAGATGCGTCACCACCTCGCGTGGAATGCGGCACACGTCGGCGTCCTGCAGGGCGATGGCGGTGTGGTGGTAGGGATCGCCCAGCAGCGTTTCCAATCCCGCCACATCGCCCGGCCGCAACAGGCGCACGATGCGCTGGCAGCCATTGGATAGATCGACCTTGAGCTTGATGAGCCCGCTGCGCACCGTGTAGACGTAGGGCGACGCCGTTCCCTGCTTGTACAGCACCGCATGCTGAGGCACATGCAGGTTGTCGATGGGCTGCAGGATCGTGTCCAGTTCGTGCGGCGACAGTCCGGCGAACAGGACGAAGTTGCGAACCTCGCACACCGTGCATTTGGCCCGCCCCTGCCATTCGATATTGGTGCAGTTCGGCTTCATCGGACCGGCCCTGATCCCCCTGGACCGTGATCATGCAGCGAACACCAGCTTGTTATCAAAATCCGGTTCCCCGTCAATCAAGACACGTTGCCTGTCCGTGAAGAGGCGTGAGCATGTTCATGCTCGGCGGACAGGCAGGCCAAGTGTACATTACAAATGTACTACGTCGCGCCACCGGGGAACTTGAGGCGGCAGACTGCGTGCCAAGCGGAAAATTTCTAGCGTGTTTCGGACGGCGGCTCGATGTCAGGGTGGCCCGGCTCGGCAGGAATCGGCGTGGCGAGGATCTTGTCGATGCGCTTGCCGTCGAGGTCGACCACTTCGAAGCGCCAGTTTTCCCAGACCAGCACATCGCCGGTCTGCGGCAGCTTCCCGGACAGCCACATCACCAGGCCACTCAGCGTGTGATAACGGCGCTTGCCTGCTTCCGGCACGCTTTTCAGCCCGAGCTTGTCCATCAGTTCGTGAAGGGGAATCAGGCCATCGAGCAGCCAGGAGCCGTCGTCGCGCTGCACGGCCCAGGCATCCTTCAGGTCGCGCGACCTGAATTCTCCGGTAAGCGCTTGCAGCACGTCGGCCAGGGTGACCAGGCCGTTGATCTCGCCGTATTCGTCGATGACCAGCATGAGGTGGGTGCCGGCTGCGTGGAACTGCTCGAGCAGGTCGAGTCCGCTGAGGCGTTCGGGCATATAGACGGCCGGCTGCAGCAAGTTGGTGAGGCTGGGCGGGGCGCCGGACAGCATCGCGTCGAGCAGCTGCTTGGCGTTGAGGATGCCCAGCACGTCGTCGAGCCCGTCCCGGCAGACCGGAAAGCATGCGTGCTCCGACGCGGCCACGCGCCGCAGATTCTCTTCCAGCGGCAGCGCGGTATCGAGAAAGACGATGTCGGCGCGCGGCGTCATCAGCGATTCGACGGGGCGGTCGTCGAGGCGGAACACGTTGCGCACCATCTCGCGTTCCTGCAGTTCGATCGCGCCGGACTCCGAGGCTTCCTGCAGCAGAGCGTGGATTTCCTCCTCGATGATGTCCTGCCGGGCGGACGGCTGCCTGCCCAGCAGGTGCAGCATCGCATCGGTCGACAGCGACAGCAGGTGAACGAAGGGCCGCGTCAGTTCGGCCAGCCACTGCATCGGCCGCGCGAGCCTGCAGGCGATGCGCTCGGGATCGAGCTGGCCGATGCGCTTGGGCACCAGTTCGCCGATCACGATCGTGACATAGGTGATGATGATCACCACCAGCGCCGTGGCGGTGAGTTGGCTTGCCTCGACCGGCGCCCCCAGCGTCTGCAGCCAGCGCGCCAGCGGCCCCGCCAGCACGGCTTCGCCGATGATGCCGTTGAGGATGCCGATCGAGGTGATGCCGACCTGAACCGTTGACAGGAAACGCGTCGGGTCGTCATGCAGTTCTATGGCGACCGCGGCCGAAGCGCTGCCCTCGTCGGCCAAGCGCGCCAGGCGCGCGCGCCGCGCCGTCACCAGTGCGATCTCGGACATGGCGAACACGCCGTTCAGCACGATCAGTGCGGTCAAGAGCAGGATTTCCATGGCGTGATCCGGTAGGGGGAACGGAAGGGGAATCTGAATCGTAGCTTGGCTCGAGACGGATGCCACATCCCCTCACGGTCCGGCGCCTGACATGAAAAGGGCGGCGCCCGCCAAGCGGACGCCGCCCTGTCCCCGATGCGAGCAGGAATTACTGGATTGCCAGCTTCTTGCCGGCGGTGGCCGGCTTTTTCGGCAGCGTCAGTTCCAGCACGCCGTCGGTGTACTTGGCCTGGGCCTTGGCTTCGTCCACATCGTGCGCCAGGGTGAAGCTGCGTGCCACCTTGCCGTAATAACGCTCGGAACGCAGCACTTTCTCGCCCTTTTTCTCTTCCTTCTCCGTCCTGGTTTCAGCGCTGATCGAAACCTGGTTGCCTTCGATGCTGACGTGAATGTCTTCCTTCTTCACGCCGGGGATGTCGGCGTGCACGGTATAGGCATTGTCATCCTCCTTCACGTCCATCTTGATCTGCATCTGCGGCTGGCCCTCCAGGAGAACGGGGCGCATGAAGAAACCCTTGAACAGATCGTCCAAGTCGCCGAACGGGTCGGTACGAGCGAGATTGAAGGGGTCGTAACGGGTGAGGTTTGCCATGTTTTTACTCCTGTAAACAAATGATTTTTGGATACACGCTTAAGCCGCTATCACGGCTACACACTCAATTTAGACCCGCGTCCGGCTAATTCAAGACCCCTCCATCCCTTTGTGTTGGTCCATGCAAGAGATGCATTGAGAGGTGCGCCCGCTGGCCGCTGCTCTATGCTGGATAAGCAGACGCCGAACTCCATTCCCCGTGCACATCCAGAGCCTCACCGCCGAGCAATCCCTCGCCAGCCTGCATACGGCGGCCACCGGGCTGGCCGTCGCCGAGGCGCAGCGGCGCCTCGCGGAGTTCGGCCCCAACCACGTCGAGGAGGTGGCGCGCGAGCCTCTGGTGCTTCGGTTCGCACGCGAGTTCACCCATTTCTTCGCGCTCATCCTGTGGCTGGGCGCGGCGCTGGCGTTTTTTGCAGAAAGCTTCGAGCCCGGGCAGGGCATGGTGCGGCTGGGCGTTGCCATCGTCGGCGTCATTCTGATCAACGGCATCTTCTCCTTCTGGCAGGAATACCGGGCCGAGCGCGCGGTCGCCGCGCTGCGCGAGCTGCTGCCGCAGCAGGTGATGGTGCTGCGCGGCGGCGAAATCGTGGAACAGCTCGCCAGTGCGCTGGTGCCCGGCGACATCGTGCTGCTGGAAGAGGGCGACTTCGTCCCGGCGGACTGCCGGCTGATCGAGGCGTTCGGCCTGCGCGTGAACAACGCGACGATCACCGGCGAGTCGCTGCCGCAGGCGCGCAATGCCGATCCCCATCCCGAGGTGTCGCCGCTCTTCGCCAAAAATCTCGTGCTGGCCGGCACCTCGGTCGTGTCGGGGCAGGCACGCGCCGTGGTGATCGCCACCGGCATGCGCACCGAGTTCGGCAAGATCGCGCATCTGACGCAGACCGCGGGCGAAGCCACGTCGCCGCTGCAGCGCGAGATCGTCCGGCTCTCCCGCATCGTGGCTTTTCTCGCTTCCGGCATCGGCGGCGCGTTCTTCCTCATCGGCCAGGCGCTCGGCCTGCCGTTCTGGGAGAACCTGCTGTTCGCCATCGGCATCATCGTCGCCAACGTGCCGGAAGGTCTGCTGCCCACCGTGACACTGTCGCTGGCCATGGCGACGCAGCGCATGGCGAAGCGCAATGCGCTGGTGCGGCACCTGCCGGCGGTGGAGGCGCTCGGCTCGACCACGGTGATCCTTTCCGACAAGACCGGCACGCTGACGCAGAACCGCATGTCGGTGCGACGGCTGTGGCTGGGTGGCGAATTCTTCGCGCAGGAGGACATCGCGACGCAGCCGCGTCTGGTCGTGAATCACCTCCCGCTGTTCGTGAACGCCGCGCTCTGCCACAACCTGAAGGAGGTCAACAGCCACGGCAACCACGAGTGGCTGGGCGACCCGATGGAAGTGGCGCTGGCCGCCATGGGCCGGGATGCGGCCGGCTCGCTGGTTGGTTTCGTGCGCCTCGACGAAATCCCCTTCGATACCGACCGCAAGCGCATGTCTGTTCGCGTCGCCACGCCGCAGGGGCGCATGCTCTACTGCAAGGGGGCGCTGGAGACCGTGCTCGGGGTATGCGACCGGGCACTGCTCGCCGGCAATGTGGTGCCGCTCGATGCCGCAGCGAGGGATCGTTTGCTGGCGGCAGAAAACGAAATGACCGGCGCCGGCCTGCGCGTGCTGGCCTTCGCCCATGGTGCGGCTGACCGCGGCGCGATCGATGACGGCCTGCCCGCCGATGAGCGCGGCCTGATCCTGTCGGGCCTGGTCGGGCTGGAGGATCCGCCGCGGCCCGAGGTGCCGGCGGCCATCGCGCGCTGTGCCTCGGCCGGCATCCGCGTCATCATGGTCACGGGCGACCACCCGCATACCGCGCAGGCCATCGCCCGCGAAATCGGCCTGCTGAAAACCGACCAGCCGGTCGTCATCACCGGCGACAACCTGCGCCGCCTGTCGCCGGCCCAGTTGCAGCTGGCGCTGGATGCACCGGAAATTCTGTTCGCCCGCGTCGCCGCCGAGCAGAAGATGCACCTCGTTGAAGCACTTCAAAAAAAGGGTGAGATCGTCGCCGTCACCGGCGACGGCGTCAACGACGCACCGGCGCTCAAGACCGCCGACATCGGCATCGCGATGGGGCTGAGCGGCACCGACGTCGCCAAGGAAGCCGCCGACCTGATCCTGCTCGACGACAACTTCGCCAGCATCGTCACCGCAATCGAGGAGGGGCGCGCGGTGTTCGACAACCTGCGCAAGTTCCTCACCTACATCCTCTCGTCGAACATTCCCGAGCTGGTGCCCTACCTTGCCTTCGTGCTGTTTCGCATACCGCTGCCGCTCACCATCATCCAGATCCTCGCGGTCGATCTCGGCACCGACATGCTGCCGGCATTGGCGCTGGGCGCCGAAAAGCCCGACCCCGAGGTGATGCGGCGCCCGCCGCGTGCGCGCAGCAAGCGGCTGCTGTCGTGGGGACTGATCGCCCGCGCCTACCTCTTCCTCGGCGTACTCGAAGCGGCCGCCGCGATGGCCGTGTTCTTTGTCGTTCTCGACGCCGCCGGATGGCAATACGGAGAAACCCTGGCGCGAACCGCGCCGCTCTATCTGCAGGCCACCACCGCCTGCCTGGCGGCGATCGTGGTGGCGCAGGTGATGAACGTCTTCCTGTGCCGCCATCCGCTCAAGTCCGCGCTTTCCTTCGGCCTGTTCAGCAACCCGTTGATCCTGCTCGGCATCGCAGCGGAGCTGGGCCTGCTGCTGTTCATCGTCTACACCCCGGCCGGCAACTGGCTGTTCGGCACCGCGCCGGTGGGGATGGAGGTCTGGCTGTTTGCGGTGACGCTGGCGTTACTGATGGGAGGGATGGAGGAAGCGCGCAAGGCATGGCTGCGGCGCGCACTCAGATGACGCACGTGTGGCTGCTCTACCCACGGGCCGGTGCCTTGGTTAAAGCGCCAAAGCATCCCCGCCTACAACTAAAGTTGTATATCAACCTTAAAACACATGTCCTAGGGTGATTTCAGCGGGTGCGGGTTGGTGGGGGTCCGGCTTTGTCGGGCCTCATTTGCAGTTGTTCTGACATCCCAGGAGAAGACCATGGCAGCGGCAAAAAACAAGCTGGACCGGGTATTGGAGGACGCACACGAGTTGGAAGGCTTTCTTCATGCCCTGCTACCGGCCTTGGATGAGCAGAAGCTGCGCCAGGGCGACGACGTGCTCCGCTACGCAAAGAAACTCAAGCTCAAGATTCCCGAGTCGCTTCGTGGAGAAGAGGTCACCTGGGAGGCCGAACATGCCGATTCGCCTCGCAAACGCGGCAGTGAATCCGTGGTGTTCGTGAGGCCGGGACAGGCCGACGCAGTCGGACTGGTCATTAAATGCGTCAGGATCGGGAAGTGGAAGTTCTGCCTAGAATGCGGGTTTTTTTATTGTCGGATTGTGGCCACTCGAAGGTTCTGAGTTACGTGCAGGCGTTTAGGCGCTCCCGCTCTGATAGGGACGCGTGCGAAGTTACGCTGGCTGGTGGCTCGGTTCGCTCCTTGGCCCCGACCGCAGCCCGGAATGTTAAGAAGGGACCGATGTCATGGCTCGCCCACTGATGCGATGGCTGATTAACCTGAACCCCCTGAACTGCCACGACGAGGGGGATGGGATCGGGGATGCCGAGCCCTACCTCTGGACAATCTTCTTCAAGTGCGATGGCTCTTCACTGATGGTCTCCGATGCCGGGAAGATCGAGGGGTCCGCGGTGATCATTCCCACACAGGGAAGCCATGGCAACCTGAATCGTGATGACGTGGATGCCGGCGATACCGTCTTCATCCCGTCCGTACTGGGATCGTTCAGCGATTCAGTGATCCCGATCCCGGTGGCGCCCGCCATCCAGCCTTTGCTTGGGCAGGAGGATCTCCCCGGCTTCTTCGGCGTCGTTGTTGTTCTCATGGAGGAGGACAACGTAACCGACAGCGGTGCGGAAGCCGGCCACCAGGCGCTGAACGCGGCAGTTCAGAGTGCAATCGACAAAGTTCTCCAGAGCCTGGGGGCCGGCCATACCGTCATCACCCCGGAGGACATCGCAAGCGTGACGGCAGGCATCGACGACGCGGTCTCCGATGCCATCAGCGAGGCGCAGGGCGTCTTCGCGAACATTTGGTCATGGCTCAATGCTGACGACCAGATAGGGAACCAGGTCTTCGTGTTTAACCAGGACCAGTTCGTCACGCCCGACCATCCCGACCAGCGGGTGGGCACGCTTGGCTTCTCACAACGTTGGCGAAACCATGGGGATTGGGAGATTCATGGTGCCATGGCCCTCACCGAGCCCTGCCTCGCAACCTCGACGGCATCCGTCCTGGCGGGAAAGGGAAGTAAATCAAATTACCTGGGCGGGAGTTCAGCGAAATTCAGTCGGCAGCTTTCAGCCATGCGCTCCTTCCGGGACAGCTACTTTCACCGGTACGAAGGACTGCAAGGCTGGTGGAATCTCGCCGCCCGAAACACCCCGCACGTGACTTACCTCACGATGCTGGATCCTCAGATGAGGAAATCGGTTGGGGTTTTGTTCAAGGGCATTGCGGACGTTCTAGGGGACCTCAACGCCCCGTTGCCGAAGGACTTTCTCGATCATGCCCAGCGTGCGACCAAGCTTGCAAGGAAGTCTACCTTTCGCAGGCTTCGCCTGGACGCCAGCAGGGCAGAAGCAGTCCTGCGAAAGCTGAAGCCAAATTCAACCGGGCAAGACGCGCTAAAACTGTTTGCAAAGCATTCACCCGCACGCTATCCAAAGCAAAAAGGGCACCGGGCTAGCTAACTCGCCGGAAAGCGGGCCATCAAATAACGCACCAATTTGCGCCACGCTATCCCGTCCATGCACTGCAGTTGAGCGCATCGCGTACATTGCGCCAGCCAGAATCTCGCCAACCCATTGAAATCAAAGCGCTGTACCGCCTTGGCACAAACTCTGCTGACATCCTGGGCGAGGAGCCATCATGTCTGTCGTTTCATCTGTCTGTTGTTATTGCGGCACCGGCTGCGGGGTGCTGATCGAGGCCGACGCCGGGAAGATCACCGGCGTGCGCGGCGATCCTGCGCATCCGGCCAACCGTGGCAAGCTGTGCACCAAGGGCGCGACCCTGCATCTGTCGGCACAGGCGTCTGGACGCGCGTTGTTTCCCGAGATGCGGGCGGACAAGGGCTTGCCGCGCCAGCGCGTGAGCTGGGACGTGGCGCTCGACCACACCGCCGAAAAATTCAGTTCCGTCATCCGCGACCACGGCCCCGATGCGGTGGCCTTCTACATCTCCGGCCAGCTCACCACCGAGGCCTATTACGTCTTCAACAAGCTGGCCAAGGGGCTGATCGGCACCAACAACGTCGACACCAATTCACGGCTGTGCATGTCGTCCGCGGTGGCGGGCTACAAGGCGACGCTCGGGGCCGATTCGCCGCCGGGGTGTTACGACGACATCGACCACGCTGGCACGATCTTCATCGCGGGGTCGAACACGGCGTACGCGCACCCGATCCTGTTCCGCCGCATCGAGGATGCGCGCAAGCGCAATCCCGCTCTCAAGCTGGTCGTGGTCGATCCGCGCCGCACCGACACCGCGGCCGAAGCCGACCTGCATCTCGCCCTCCTGCCCGGCACCGATGTGGCGTTGTTCCACGCCATGTTGAACGTGATGCTGTGGGAAGAGCTGATCGACCGCGACGCCATCGCCGCGCACACCGAAGGCTGGGAAGCGCTGCGCGACCTGGTGCGCGATTACACGCCGGAGAAAGTCGCCCCGATCTGCGGCGTGGCGGCGGCCGACATCGTGCAGGCGGCCCGCTGGTTTGCCGCCGGGCCGAGCCTGTCCTTGTATTGCCAGGGCCTGAATCAGTCGAGTTGCGGCGTCGACAAGAACGCCGCGCTGATCAACCTGCATCTCGCCACAGGGCAGATCGGCAAGCCGGGCGCCGCACCGCTCTCGCTCACCGGCCAGCCCAACGCGATGGGCGGGCGCGAAGTGGGCGGACTGGCGAACCTGCTGTCGGCGCACCGCGACCTCACCAACCCCGAGCATCGTGCCGAAGTCGCACGGCTGTGGGGCGTGGACGCCGTGCCGGCGACGCCGGGCAGGACCGCGGTGGAAATGTTCGAGGCGGTGAAGCGCGGCGAAATCAAGGCGATCTGGATCGCCTGCACCAATCCTGCGCAGTCGCTGCCCGACCAGAATCTTGTCCACGAAGCGCTGCAGGCGGCCGAATGCGTGGTGCTGCAGGAGGCCTTTGCCGACACCGAAACTGCAGCCTACGCGGATGTGCTGCTGCCTGCTGCCAGCTGGGGTGAGCAGGACGGCACGATGACCAATTCCGAGCGCCGCATCGCGCGCGTCCACGCCGCCGTGCCGCCGCCGGGCGAGGCGCACGCCGACTGGGCCATCGTGACGGAGTTTGCGCGGCGGCTGATGCCGGGAAAAGGCGCGCGGATGTTCCCCTACGACGGTGCCGAGTCCGTGTTCAACGAACATCGCGAAACCACGCGCGGACGCGACCTCGACATCACCGGCCTCTCCTACGCGCTGCTCGATGCCGGCCCGCAGCAATGGCCCTTCCCCGAGGGTGCGATGGCGGGCAGGGCGCGCCTGTATGCCGACGGCGTCTATCCGACCGACAGCGGACGCGCGCGCTTCCACGCCGCCCCCTACCGCCCGGTGGCGGAAGCCATCGACGCGCGCTATCCGCTGCATCTCAACACCGGCCGCCTGCGCGACCAGTGGCATGCAATGAGCCGTACCGGACGCGTGGCGCGCCTGTTCGCACACGCCGACACGCCGGTTCTGTCGATGGCGCAGCGCGACCTGGAGTTGCGGCGGCTGAAGGAAGGCGACCTGGTGCGCGTGAAAAGCCGCCGCGGCGAGGTGGTCGTGGTGGCCGAGGCCAGCGACAGCCTGCGCCCCGGTCAGTGTTTTTTGCCGATGCACTGGGGCGCGCGCTTCATGGGCGGGCGCGGCATCAATGCGCTCACCCTGCCGGTGTTCGATGCGGTGTCGAAGCAGCCTGAGCTCAAGCATGCCGCGGTTCAGGTGGCGAAGGCTGAGCTGCCGTGGCGCATGGTTGCGCTGGCGGTGGGCGACGGCGCCAAGCTGCTCGACGCCGTGCAGCCGCTGCTGCGCGCCTGCGACTATGCCGCTGCCGGCCTGGCCGGGCGCGACCAGGATGTGCTGATGCTGCGCCTGGCGCACACGCAGCCGCTGCCGGAGACCCTGCTGGCCGAACTCGACGCTGTGCTGGGGCTGGATGACCCGCTCATGGTGATGCATTACCAGGACAGTCCGCGCGGCATTTCCAAGCGCGTGCGGGTCGACGGCGGCAAGGTGATCGCGGCGCGGCTCACCGGCGAGACTGCCGCCTTCGACTGGTTGCGCGACGTCATCGTCGAGGGCCTGGACGCGGCCTCGCTGCGTGCCTGGCTGGTGGCGCCGGTGGCGCGCCCGCCCGCTGGCGGGACAGGGCGCGGGCGCGTGGTGTGCAACTGCCTGAACGTGGCCGAGCCCGACATCATTGCGGCGATTGCAGCGGGCGCCGATCTGGCCACGCTGCAGGCCACGCTGAAATGCGGCACCGAATGCGGTTCGTGCGTGCCCGAACTGAAGCGGCTGATCGCCGGGAATCGGGTGGCGGCATGATGGTTGCCTCTTTTTTTCATCGCCGAAAAGTCGCGAAGAGGAATTCGATGGGCCGCTTGCTGCGGCACATTCATCGGACTTTGTCCTGCATTGGCAATGACCGCGCCCGGGGCGAAGTCGAACTGTGCCGGCTGTCGGGCCTGCCTTCGTGCTGTTTCACGCACTTCGCGGACAAACAGAAATGAGCTACGCAACGCTCATCCGCCAGATCGAATCCGGCGAAGGCCTCGGCTTTGTCGATGCACGCGCGCTGGGCGCAGCGCTGCTCGACGGCGGCGTGCCGGAACTGGAAACGGCGGCCTTCCTGGTCGCGTTCAACCAGCACGACCCAGGCGTGGATGCCTGGCTTGGCCTGCACGCGGCGCTGGCCGATCGGTTGCCCGGGTTTGCCGCGCCGTCCGGCCCTTTCCGCACGGTGGTGCTGCCAACCTATCACGGCGTGCGCGAGCATCCGCATCTCACCCCGCTGCTGGCATTGTTGCTGAAAAGCTTCGGCATCCCGGTGATGATCCATGGCGTGCTCGAAGGCGGCGGCGGCACGGCTGCGGCCTACGTGTTGCGCGAGCTCGGCATCATGCCGTGCAGCTCGGTGGCACAGGTCAATGCGCAGTTGCGGGAGGATGGCATCGCGTTTGCGCCCGTGGCGTTGCTGAGCCCCGGCCTGGCTTCATTGCTGGCCTTGCGGGCGCGGCTGGGAATCGACGGCTGGGTGACCCGGCTGGCGGCGCTGGCCGATGTGCTGGGCGATCGCTCGCTGCGGGTCACCCCGGTTGCGTCGGACAGGGACATTCATCCGACGCGTGAGGTTCTGGAGGCCTTGGGCGGGCATGCCTTGCTGCTGCAAGGCTGCGAAGGCGAGGCGTTTGCCGATCCGCTGCAGCGTCCGGAAATGGTGCTGGTGCAGGACGGCCAAAGCCAGCCGGTGTACGAGGCGCAATCGACAGTGTCCGTACAGGCGAATCTGTCAGGGACGGATGCGCGTGCAACCGGCGCGTGGATAAACGAGGTAATGCGCGAACAGCTGCCGCTGCCCCTGCCGATTCGCAATCAGCTCGCGGTCTGCCTGTATGCCGCGGGCTATACCGATGACCTCAACCAGGCGCGTGCCATCACCGCGATCAACGGGTTTGGCAGGGCGGCAGCGTAGGTTTCGGTGCACGCTGTGCGATCCGGCACCGTGATGGTGCGCAAGGCGCGAGCAGCATTCGGATGAGCTGACGTGAACGCCTGTAAAAACAAGGCAGTGGCACTGTACTGATCAGGTGGCATAGCGATTGCTAGATGTTGCTTGAAGCAGACCGAATGCAACGGCGTATCTCGGTCATCACTTTTGGTCTTTCGTTTGGAGTGGTGAAATGGATATGAGTACGCCCATGGGACAGGGTCCCAAGATGAAGCTCGTGATGGTCGGCAACGGCATGGCCGGGGTGCGCACGCTGGAAGAACTGCTGAAGCTGGCGCCCGATCTGTACGACATCACGGTGTTCGGCGCTGAGCCGCACCCCAACTACAACCGCATCCTGCTCTCCCCGGTGCTGGCAGGCGAGCAGACGGTCGACGACATCGTGCTGAACCCGCTCGACTGGTATCAGGACAACAACATCACCCTGCACCTGGGCAAGAAGGTGGTGAAGATCGATCGCAAGGCACGCGCGGTCGAAGCCGACGACGGCACCCGCGCCGGCTACGACCGCCTGCTGCTCGCCACCGGCTCCAATCCTTTCATCCTGCCGGTGCCGGGCGCCGATTTGGATGGCGTCATCAGCTTCCGCGACATTGCCGACGTCGACGCGATGATCCGTGCCGCCAGCCAGTATCGCCACGCGGTCGTCATCGGCGGCGGCCTGTTGGGGCTGGAGGCCGCCAACGGCCTGATGAAGCGCGGCATGGACGTGACCGTGGTGCACATCGGGCCGTGGCTGATGGAGCGCCAGCTCGACGAACCCGCCGCGCGCCTGCTGCAGAGGAGCCTGGAAGCGAAAGGCATGAAGTTCCTGCTGCAGAAGCAGACCGCCGAACTCGTCAAGGGCGAGTCCGGAAGAGTGGCCGCGATCAAATTCAAGGACGGCGACAGCGCGCCGGCCGATCTGGTCGTGATGGCCGTCGGCATCCGCCCCAATACCGAGCTCGCCGAATCGGCCGGCCTGCACTGCAACCGCGGCATCGTGGTCAACGACACGATGCAGACCTTCGACCCGCGCATCTACTCCATCGGCGAGTGCGCCGCGCATCGCGGCACCGCCTACGGCCTGGTCGCGCCGCTGTTCGAGCAGGCCAAGGTGTGCGCCAATCACCTGGCGCATTACGGCATCGGCCGCTACCAGGGCTCGGTCACCTCGACCAAGCTCAAGGTCACCGGCATCGACCTCTTTTCCGCCGGCGACTTCATCGGCGGCGAGGGCACCGAGGCCATCCTCTATTCCGACCCGATCGGCGGCGTCTACAAGAAGCTCGTCCTCAAGGATAACAAGCTGGTCGGCGGCGTGATGTACGGAGACACCGTCGACGGCGCCTGGTATTTCTCGCTGCTGCGCGACGGCAAGGACGTGTCCGAGCTGCGCGACCACCTGATGTTCGGCCAGGATCACTGCGGCAACCTCGGCCACCAGGGCATCAACAAGGCCGCGACCATGACCGACGACATGGAGGTGTGCGGCTGCAACGGCGTGTGCAAGGGCGACATCGTCAAGGCGATCCGCGAGAAGGGCCTGTTCACGCTGGAGGATGTGCGCAAGCACACCAAGGCATCCTCCTCGTGCGGCTCCTGTACGGGTCTCGTCGAGCAGATCCTGGCGGTGACCGCGGGCGGCGACTATTCGGCTGCGCCGAAGACGAAATCGATGTGCGGCTGTACCGACCACACCCACGAAGCGGTGCGCGACGCGATCCGCCAGAACAAGCTGCTGACGATCCCGCAGGTGATGGACTTCATGGAATGGCGCACGCCAAACGGCTGCGCCAGCTGCCGTCCGGCGCTCAACTACTACCTGATCTCCACCTGGCCGGGCGAAGCCGAGGACGACCCGCAGTCGCGCTTCATCAACGAGCGCGCCCACGCCAACATCCAGCGCGACGGCACCTACTCGGTGATCCCGCGCATGTGGGGCGGGCAGACCACGCCGTCTGAATTGCGCCGCATCGCCGATGTCGCCGAGAAATACGCCATTCCCTCGGTCAAGGTCACCGGCGGCCAGCGCATCGATCTGCTCGGCGTGAAAAAGGAAGACCTGCCCAAGGTGTGGGCCGACCTCGACATGCCTTCGGGCCACGCCTACGGCAAGGCGCTGCGCACGGTGAAGACCTGCGTCGGTTCCGAATGGTGCCGCTTCGGTACCCAGGACTCGACGCAGATGGGGATCGACCTCGAGAAGGTGTTCTTCAAGATGTGGGCGCCGCACAAGGTCAAGCTCGCCGTGTCGGGCTGCCCGCGCAACTGCGCCGAAGTCGCGATCAAGGACGTCGGCATCATCGGCGTCGATTCCGGCTGGGAGATCTATGTCGGCGGCAACGGCGGCATCAAGACCGAGGTCGCGCAGTTCCTGGTCAAGGTGAAGACGCCCGACGAGGTGCTCGAATACTCCGGCGCCTTCCTGCAGCTGTACCGCGAAGAGGCACGGTACCTCGACCGCACCGTGCACTACCTCGAGCGCGTCGGCCTCGACTACGTGAAGAAGAAAATCCTCGACGACAACGAAGGCCGGCGCGCGCTGTACGAGCGCCTGCTGTTCGCGCTGTCGGTCGAGCGCGACCCGTGGGTCGAGCGCGCCAAGGAAGGCAAGCTCAAACATGAATTCGAAACCATCGCCGCGTAAGGAGCCGACATGAACCAATGGACCGACATCCTGGATGTGAACGACATCCCCAAACTCGGCGCCCGCGTGGTGCGCCACGGCACGCTCGATATCGCCGTGTTCCGCACCGCCGACGATGAAGTGCTCGCGCTGGAGGACCGCTGCCCGCACAAGGGGGGACCGCTGTCGCAGGGTATCGTGCACGGCAGGAAGGTGACCTGTCCGATGCACAACTGGAACATCGAGCTCGACTCCGGCTGCGCGGTGGCGCCGGATCACGGCTGTGCGCGCGAATTTCCCATCAAGGTCGAAGCGGGCCGCGTCTGGCTTGACCTGTCGATGGTCGAAGTCGTCGCTGCCTGATCCGCACGATTGATTCGTTCACGGACTCGCGCGCCTGACAGGTGCGCAGGCTCGAATGGCCGCGGCCAATAGCAGGCTG
Organism: Pseudomonadota bacterium; assembly: GCA_021791095.1. Lineage (GTDB taxonomy): Bacteria > Pseudomonadota > Gammaproteobacteria > Burkholderiales > Thiobacillaceae > Thiobacillus. The sequence continues at coordinate 46,822 of JAJYXG010000072.1, read as the reverse complement.
CCAGAGTGGCAGCGACGGATGACCGTTCCTCGGCTAAAGGCGACGCTGGTCCGAAGATCGCTGGCGATTTCCGCTTCGATGTCCTGGAAATATCCAATCGTCGCGTCGAACGGGTCTGCATCTCCCGAACTCTGAGCGAGCCAGAGCAGGAATACTAGATGCTTGGCCAGTACTTTTCGCGCCGGTGGTATGGCCGGGTCCCCTTGGCAGTGCTGCTCTGGCGAGACATGCTTGGTGTCGGCACTTTGGTCAATCTTATTGCAACCATCCTGGCCTTGGCCGCAATCATCCAAGGTGCTCATGCTGGGTTTGCTGTTGCCTTGCACTTGGCACCGATGCCCTACAATCTTTTCCTGTTCGCCGCACTTTGGCGTGCACCAGATCGAAACTTTCTCACTACTGTCATTGCTGCGGGCTGGCTCGTAGTCGTGACGTTCGTTTGAGTCGCTGTTATACGAGGTCAACAGGCGCTGTTGTGGGTCGGAATATTCCAATGCAATGCGCTGGCAATGGTTCGGGCTCAATGCCCATGGCGGTGATGGGTGTCCGGAAAATGGGGATGTTTGTGGGTTATGGCCGCATGCCTGTGCTGATGGCTGTGCGGCTCGGTGCCATCCCAGTCGAAATCGTGCTCGTGCTGGTGATGCGCGTCGTGAACGTGCGGATGGGTGTGTTCGAGCGGCTCATGCGTGTGTACATGCTCGTGACGCTCGGTCAGATGCAGCCAGACCCCAATCCCCATCAGGCAGGCGGCGACCCAGAACGGCGCAGGCGTCGGTTCGCCCAACAGCAGGATGGCGATGGCGGCACCGATGAAGGGTGCCGTGGAGAAATAAGCGCCGGTGCGGGCCGTGCCCAAATTCCGCAGCGCCTGCACAAAGAGAACCAGGCTCAGGCCATAGCCCAGCAGGCCCACGGCCATGGCTGCGCCCGCGGTGGACCAGGCGGGCAAGGATGCGCCCAATAACAAGGCGAGGCTGGTGTTGACGACGCCTGCCGTCCACCCCTTTGCCCCGGCGATAAACAGGGCATCCGAGCCGGAAACCCGGCGCGTCAGGTTGTTGTCGATGGCCCAGCACACGCAGGCGGCGGCGATGGCCAGGGGACCGATCCCGTTCGGGGACGCGCTGCCGGCGGCGGGCCAGGCGAGCACCGCGCCGCCCGCGACGATGAGCAGCATGCCGAGCACGATGCGGCTGTCGGCGTTTTCCTTGAAGATCACCCAGGCCAGCACGGCCGTGAAGACCGCTTCCAGGTTGAGCATGAGGGAGGCGGCACCCGCATCGGTATGGCTGAGCCCGAGCACCAGCAGGGTCGGCCCCAGCACACCGCCGAAGACGATGGCGCCGCCGAGCCAGCGCCATTCGCCCGGCGCGAGCCCGCTCGGTTTCCAGCCGCGATCCCGCAGCAGGCGGATCACAGCCAGCCCCAGTCCACTGCCCGTATAAAGCAGCCCGGCCAGCAGCAGGAACGGCAATTCGCCCACCAGCAGCTTGACCAGCGGCGTGCTGGCGCCGAACAGCGCGGCAGCGCCCAGGGCTGGCCAGATGGCCGAACGTGCATTGCTCATTTCATCCACGATAGGCCAGCAAACGCAAGGCGTTCACCACTACAACCACGGTCGATCCTTCGTGGATCAGCACCGCCACGCCGATCCCTGCCCAGCCAAGCAAAGTGGCGGGGATCAGCAAAGTCACCACGCCAAGCGAAACCCACAGGTTCTGCTGAATGATGCGTCGTGATGCGCGGCTCAAGGCCACGGCGAACGGCAGCTTGGAGAGATCGTCGGCCATCAGCGCCACGTCGGCGGCTTCCAAGGCCACGTCGGTACCGGCACCGCCCATGGCGATGCCGACTGTGGCGCGCGCCATGGCCGGGGCGTCGTTGACGCCGTCGCCAACCATCGCGACTTGGCCGTAGCGTTGCCCGAGTTCCTCCATGGCTTTGACCTTGTCTTCCGGCAACAGGCCCGCCTTCACTTCGTCGAGGCCCACCGCGTCGGCGATGGCCCGGCCCACGCGTTCGTTGTCGCCGGTGAGCATGATGGTCTTGCGGATGCCGGTGCGGTGCAGGCGTTCCAGCACCTGCTTGACCCCCTCGCGCGGGGTGTCGGCCAGGGCCACGACGCCGAGGAACTGCCCGTCCGCCTGAATCAGCATGATGGTTTTGCCTTCCGTCTGCAGGCGCTCTGCGTGCTGCTGAATCGCGTCGGGAATGGTTTCGCCGTCAAATAACTTGGCGTTGCCGATGGCAACTTTTTTTCCATCGAACTCGGCGCGCAATCCTTTCCCGGTCACGGCTTCAACCTCACCGGCTTCACCCCAACTTAAACCACGCTGCTTCGCCTCCGCCACTACCGCCTGCGCCAGCGGATGCGCGCTGCGGCTTTCCACGGCGGCGGCCACGATTAGCAGGCGGGCCTCGTCGCCGCTGACGGCGACGACGTCGGTCACCTTCGGCTTGCCGACGGTCAGGGTGCCGGTCTTGTCGAAGGCGATGGCCGTGAGCACGCCGAGATTTTCCAGGTGCGCGCCGCCCTTGATCAGCACGCCGCCGCGCGCGGCGCGCGCGATGCCGGACAGCACCGCCGAAGGCGTGGCGATGGCCAGTGCGCAGGGGGAGGCCGCCACCAGCACCGCCATGGCACGGTAGAAGGATTCGGCGAAGGGAAAGCCGAACAGCGGCGGCAGCACGATGAGTAGTGCGGCGCCGATTAGTACCGCAGGCACGAAGATCCGCTCGAAACGGTCGGTGAAGCGTTGGGTGGGGGACTTCTGCATCTGCGCCTCGGCCACCATTTCCACCATGCGCGAGAGCGTGCTTTCCCGCGCGAGGCGGGTAACCTCGACCAGCAGTGCGCCCTCGCCGTTGACCGTGCCGGCGAATACCTTGTCGCCCGGTTGCTTGTCCACCGGCATGGATTCGCCGGTGATGGGCGACTGATCCACCGCCGAGGCGCCAGAGGCGATCTGGCCGTCGGCGGGGATGCGCTGGCCGGGCTTGACCACCACCCGGTCGCCGCGCAGCAATTCTTCCGCACGCACCTCGATCTCCGCGCCATCCCGTTGCACCAGCGCGGTTTTGGGGGCGAGGTCGGCCAGCGCCTCGATCGCCTTGCGCGCCCGATCCATGGCCAAGTGCTCCAGCGCATGCCCCAGGCTGAACAGGAACAGCAGCAGCGCGCCTTCCTCCCAGGCGCCCAACGCCGCAGCGCCCGCCGCAGCGACGATCATCAGGCTGTCGATGTCGAAGCGGCGGTTTTTCAAGCTCTGCCAGGCGTCGCGCAGGGTGTAGAAACCGCCCGCCGCGTAGGCGCCCAGCAGCAGACCGAGCGAGAGTGCGCGTGGCGCGTCGGCGAGCCCAGCGAGCCAGCCTGTCAGCAACAGCAGGCCGGAAACGCCGCTCAGAATAAGCTCGCGATGCTCGGCGAACCATCCGGCCTCACGGCCTTCCTCCAGCACGGCATAACCGAGCGCACGGATGCGCTTAACAATCGCCGGTCGCTTGATTTTCTCGCTGTCGAATTCCAGGCGCAGGCGCTCAGCGGCGTAGCTTACCGAGGCTTCCAGCACTCCGTCGGTGCGTTGCAGGGCATGCTCGATCACGGTGGCACAGGTGCCGCAGTCCATGCCGTCGATGCGCAGGCTCTCGTGACGATAGCGGTTGCCGATTTTTGCCCCGGCCGCCTGTGCCAGCTCGCGCACCCGGCTCACGCTGAAGCGCTGCGGATCGTAATGCAGGCAGAGGCGGGCGCTGCCGTCCTCGCGGATGAGGTGGACCTTTTCCAGCCCTTCGGCCTGCAGCAGATCGGTCAGCCGCCCGACGCAGGCGTCGCGCTCGTCGGGGATTTCCGGCAGGACCAGGGACAAGTCCAGTTTGAGTTTTTCGGCCATGCGGTTATTCCTCCGTCGTTTTAATCAAACGCGGTATCCAGCGCACATAGACGAGCTCGCTGACGAGTTCGACCAGGGTTTGCGTCACCACCACCGCCGGGATGAGGGCGCCGCCACCGGGGACGGCGAATGCCAGCGGCAAGACCACCAGGGAATTGCGGGTGCCCGCGCTGAAGGCCAGGGCGCGCCCCGCGCCGACATCGAGTCGAAGAAGTTTGCCCACCGCATAGGCCACGAGCGGCATGGCGATCGCGAATGCCGCATAAATCGGCACCGTCCGGGCAACATCGGCCGAGGCGGCGCCGATGCGCGGCGCGACGGCCGCGAATACCAGCGCCAGCACCAGCGCCATCAGCGGGACCGGCAGCCATCCCATCGCCCCCTCGACCCGCCTGCCCGACGCGCGGCGGGCGACCCAGTACAGGGTTGCCCCGGCGAGCACAAGGGGGAGGGCAATCAGCCAGAAGAACGCGTGCAGGAAGGGGCTTGCCTGCACCAGATCCGCCGCCCCGGGTCCGAGAAACAGCCCGATATAAACGGGCAGCAGCACTATTTGCGCGATGAGCAAAATCGGCGTTGTCGCGAGGATGAGCTTCGCGTCTCCCCGCCCCAGGTGCGTAAATACGACGACGTAATCGATACAGGGCGCCAGCAATACCAGCAGCACGGCGAAGTGAAGGGCCGGATGGGCAGGAAGGAACTGGATCAGCCCGAGTACCACCAGCGGAACCGCAACGAAGTTGACGATCAGCAGCGCCGAGAGGAAGCGCCCGTGCGACAGCGCCTGCCCGAGGGCAGCCATCGGCACTTGCAGGAAGGTGACATACAAAAGCGCTGCCAGCGCCGGATTGATCCAGGCTTCCAGGGCGGCAGCGGAGGGCCCCGCGACGGCGGCTGCCAGCAGGCCGGCAAACACCGCCATGAAATAAATGGCGACCTGATGCTTTTCCAGCGTCGGCCTGAAGATGCGAATCATGCCTGGAAAATGCGTTGTGCTACTGCCGGGGTTTGCCGCATTGGCCGCAAAACAGTGCGCCCGCCGTCAGTTCCGCGCCGCAACCGGAACATTTGGCGGGCGACAGGGAACGCCGCATTTCCGGCAAAAGCGCGTGCCGTTCGTATTGGCGCTGCCGCACTTGGGGCAGGTGATTTCCAGGCTGCTGTCTTGCAGATAGCCCCATAGCCGCCATGCCTGGAGCCGCCGTGATGGCCACCCCGGTAGCCGCCGAATTTTCCGCCTATCAAATTACCGAGCATGCCTTCAAGGAATCCCATGATTTACTCCTTTGCAGTTGATTGATTAGACGAGACCCCCCAGCCTGTCGGCCAGGGCGTTCCGGTCAGGCGGGTTGTGCGTGCAGTCTGCTGTTATCAACAGGGCCTGCCTCGATCTCTTCCTCCTTCCGGTGCGCCAGCCGATACAGGAGCGGCAGCACCAGCAAGGTCAGCGCGGTCGAGGACAGGATGCCGCCGATGACGACGGTGGCGAGCGGCCGTTGCACCTCCGCGCCGGTGCCGGTGGCGATCGCCATCGGGATGAAGCCCAAGGACGCCACCAGCGCGGTCATCAGCACCGGACGCAAGCGGGTCAGTGCGCCATCGATAATCGCCGCGTCGAGCCGTTTGCCGTCTTCGCGCAGGCTGCGGATGTAGGCGATCATCACCAGGCCGTTCAGCACGGCCACGCCCGACAGCGCAATGAAGCCGACCCCTGCCGAGATCGACAACGGGATATCGCGCAGCCACAGCGCCAGGATGCCTCCGGTGAGCGCGAACGGCACGCCGGTGAACACCAGCAGCCCATCCTTCACGTTGTTGAACATCGCAAACAGCAGCATGAACACCAGCAGCAGCGCGACCGGGACAACGATTTGCAGGCGCTTGGCGGCCGATTGCAGCTGCTCGAAAGTGCCGCCCCAGGTTGTCCAGTAGCCGGCGGGAACCGGCGCGTCGGCCTGGATTTTCTGCGTGGCTTCGCTGACGAAGGAGCCGATGTCGCGGCCGCGTACATTGGCGGTGACGACCACCCGGCGCTTGCCGTCTTCTCGGCTGATCTGGTTGGGGCCGGGGGCAACGTTAATGCTCGCCACCTCGCCCAGCCGCACGAAGTTGGCTTGTGCATTGTCCGCAGAGGATGGCAGGGGAATCGGCAACTGCTGCATCGCCGCCAGGTCGTTGCGCAGGCGCTCGGGCAGACGGACGATGATGTCGAAGCGCCTGTCGCCCTCGAACAGCACGCCGGCTTCACGCCCGCCGAGCGCGACCGACACCGCGTCCTGCACGTCGCCGACATTGATACCGAGGCGCGCGGTTTTTTCGCGGTCGATCTGGATCGTCAGCATCGGCAGCCCGGTGGTCTGTTCGACCTTGACGTCGGCCGCGCCCGGCACGCTTTCGAGCACTCGGGAAATCGCTTCGGCGCTGGCGTTCATGGTGTCCATGTCGTCGCCGAATACCTTGACCGCCACGTCGCTCCTCACGCCCGACAGCAGTTCATTGAAGCGCATCTGGATCGGCTGGGTGTACTCGTAGTTGTTGCCGGGCACTTTGGCGGTTGCTTCTCGCATGGCCTGCACCAGGTCGGTCTTGCTGCGCGCGGGATCGGGCCATTCCGACTGCGGTTTGAGCATGATGAAGTTATCCGCGACGCTGGGCGGCATCGGGTCGGTGGCGATTTCAGCCGTGCCGAGCTTGGCGAAAATCCGCTCGACTTCTGGAAACTGCTTGATCGTGCGTTCGAGTTCGGTCTGCATCTCGACTGCCTGCGACAGGCTGGTGCCGGGGATGCGCAAGGCGTGCAGCGCGATGTCGCCCTCGTTGAGGCTGGGCACGAATTCGCTGCCCATGCGCGTGAGCAGCAGCGCCGACAACACCACGGCGACGCCCGCGAAGCTCAGCACCAGGGGGGCATTCTGCAGCGAAAAATCCAGCATCGGCGCATAGCCGCGCCGCGCCCAGCCCATCAGGCGATTTTCCTTCTCACTGACCTTATCGCCGATCAGCAGCGCGACGGCGGCGGGGATGAACGTCACCGACAGGATCATCGCGCCGAGCAGGGCAGCGACCACGGTGAACGCCATCGGGTGGAACATCTTGCCCTCAACGCCAGTGAGCGCGAAGATCGGCAGGTAGACGACCATGATGATGAGCTGGCCGAACAGCAGCGGCCGGCGCGCTTCGCGCGACGCCAGGAACACTTCGTGAAAGCGCTCGTTGCGGGTCAAGGCTCGCCCCGCAGCAGCTTGCGCGTGCGCCAGCCGGCGCACGCAGTTCTCGACGATCACCACCGCGCCGTCGATGATGATGCCGAAATCGAGTGCGCCCAGGCTCATCAAATTAGCGCTGACCTTGTTGCTGACCATACCGGTAAAGGTGAACAGCATCGCCAGCGGGATGACCATGGCGGTGATGATCGCTGCGCGAATGTTGCCCAGGAACAGGAACAGCACCGCGATCACCAGCAGCGCGCCTTCGATCAGGTTTTTCTTGACCGTGTCGATCGCCTTGTCGACCAGGATGGTGCGGTCGTACACCGTCTGCGCGACCACTCCGGCAGGCAGGGTGCGGTTGACTTCCTCCAGTCGCTTGGCCACCGCCTGCGACACGGTGCGGCTGTTCTCGCCGATCAGCATGAACACCGTTGCGAGCACGACTTCGCGCCCGTTCTCGGTTGCCGCGCCGGTGCGCAACTCCTTGCCCATGCCGACCTCGGCCACGTCGCCGATGCGAATCGGAACGCCTTCCCGGCTGCCGACGATGATTTTGCCGATGTCGGCCAGATTGGCGACCTGGCCGGGCGCGCGGATCAGGTATTGCTCGCCGCTTTTCTCAATGTAGCCTGCGCCCGTGTTGCCGTTGTTGCGCTCGATGGCGGCGACCAGGTCGTGCAGCGTCAGGCCGTAGGCCATCAGCTTGTCGGGCAGCGGCGCGACCTGAAACGTCTTGGCATAGCCGCCGATGCTGTTGATCTCTGTCACCCCCGGCACGTTGCGCAATTGCGGCTTGATGATCCAGTCCTGAATTTCGCGCAGGTCGGTCGGCGTGTAGGCGCTGCCGTCGGCTTTTTTCGCGCCGGGTTTGGACTCGACCGTCCACATGAAAATCTCGCCCAGGCCGGTCGAAATCGGCCCCATTTCCGGCGTGATCCCGGCGGGTAATTGCGCGCGCGCCTGGCTGATGCGCTCGTTGACGAGTTGCCGCGCGAAGTAGATGTCGGTGCCTTCCTTGAAGATCACCGTCACCTGCGACAGGCCATAACGCGACAGTGAGCGCGTCTGTTCCAGACCGGGCAGTCCGGCCATGACGGTTTCGATCGGGAAGGTGATGCGCTGCTCGGATTCGAGCGGGGAATAACCGGGGGCGGCGGTGTTGATCTGCACCTGCACGTTGGTGATGTCAGGCACGGCGTCGATCGGCAGCTGCTGGTAGTTGTATACGCCGAGCGTCGCCATGCCCAGCGTCATCAGCAGCACCAGCCAGCGCTGGTCGATGGCGAAACGGATGATTTTTTCAAACATGATGTGGGTTTTTCCTAAAGCGCCGCGTCGCCGCGTTCGCCGGAGCGAATGCGCAGCACGTCTGCAAGTTCAGAAACAGCGATCAGACCGTCGCCGGGATTGCCCGTGATGGCCGCTGCGCGGATGGCTTCCACCACCGTCTGCGCGTGTTCGTCCGCGCAAAACATCAGCAGCACAAGTCGCTCGTGGGCGTCCGGATTCCACTCGGTGGGCACAAAGGCGTGGTGCGGGCCCTGCCCACGGGAATGGCCATGCGCCGGAAAGTAGGTAAAGCCGGATAAATGGGCGAGGCCATGCAGGGCCTGTTCAATGCTGTCCAGCCGATGCGGCTGCACGATAGCGATGATCTGTTTCATCGGGGTCTCCTAGTGGTCGTGGCTCGCGCCGGATTTTTCCAGATCGGCCTTGATCAGAAAGCTGTTCGTCGCGGCATACACTTCGCCCGCATTTAGCCCACTGACGACCTCGATGAACTTGCCGTCGCTGCGCCCGAGTTCCAGCGGGCGCGCTTCCAGATCGTTGCCGTAACGTCCGAACACCACCGTCCAGTCGCGCACGGTCTGAATCGCTTCGGCGGACACCGCGACCGGCACCTCGACCGAGCCGGTGACCAGCTGCACCTTGACCTGCAAGCCAGGTCGCCAGACCCCGGCGGGGTTGGGCAACACCACCCGCGCGGTGGCCGCGCGCGTCGCTTCGCCGACCAGCGCGCCAACATAGGAAATCGTGCCGCTGCCCTGCGCGGCAAACGCGGTGGCCTGGATGTCCGCTTTCTGGCCAGGTCTGACTGCGCCGATGTCCTTGGCCGCAACCGTCATGTCCACCCACACCGTGGACAAATCGGCGATGACGAAAATCTTCGCGTCGCCCTGCACGGCTTCGCCCAGCGAGAGGTGCTTTTCGACCACCACGCCGTCGATCGGTGCGCGGATTTCATAGCGTGTCAGCGCGCTGCCCGGTTGTCCCGCGCCACCCAGCGACGCCAGTTTCTGGCGCGCGTTCTGCACGGCGATGTCGGCTTCCTGCATGGCATGCTTCGCTTGCAGGTAATCCTGCTCGGCGGAGATTTTTTCTTCCCACAGCTGCTTCTCCCGCTCAAACGTCGTGCGCGTCAGCGCCAGGCGTTTTTGCGCCGCCAGCAGTTCGCTGCGCTGGTCGGCCAGCGCCTGGCTGGAAATCACCGCCAGCAGTTGACCTTTTTTCACCCGGTCGCCGGCATTGGCCGGTGAAGCCGCCACCACCCCGGTCAGCAACGGCACCACATGCACCATGCGGTCTTCGTTCAGGCGAATCTCGCCGATCAGTTGCAGCGCAGCATTGATCCGCGCCGGGCCCGCAGTCAGCAGACTCACGCCGTTTTGCTTGAGCTGCGCATCGCTCAGGCTCACCCGCGCTTCAACCTGGTCGTAGCCAAAGCGGTACGCCTTGCCGCCGGACTGCGCGGCGATCTCCACCTTGAACGAATGCGGCTCGACCACTTCGGCGTCGCCCCTGAGGTAATCGCCTACCTTGGCAAACCGGATGACCTGCGGTTCGCGCCCGAGACGATGCAACGTGATGGCAACCTGGCTTGACGACGGATCGACCGGATTGCCGTCGCGGTAGAGATAGACGCGAAATTCCGGCGGCACGCCCTGTTCGAAAATGGTCACCTCCAGCCCGTAGCCTTTATCGTTGAACAGCTTGCCGCCGTGCGGCCCCTTGGCCGGGCCGGCTTCTGCTGCGTGCGGTTCTTCGTCGGCGTGATCCGGCGCTTCGGCATGGCTGTCTTGCCCGTGCTCGTCGCCAGCGGACTGCGGCTTGCCCGTGCCGAGGATCAGTCCGGCCAGCACGACGCCGATCCCCAGGACAGCGGCAATGGATAGAGTCTGTTTCTTGTTCAGATTGAGTTTCATGTGGGCTCCTACTGCTGAGTGGCGGCTGGCGCCAGGGTCGATTGGGTCGATGCCGCGCCGAGAATGCGATCGATTTCGGCGGCGGATCGATGCGCCTCGGCCAGGGCGCGCAGATATTGGGATTTGGCCTGGAATGAAGTTCGCTGGGCGTCCAGCACGTCGAGGAAGCTGAATTTGCCAAGCTCAAAACCCTTGGTTGCGGCGTCGTAGGCACTCTGCGCTCCCGGCAGAATGTCCCGCTGTAGCGACTCCACCTCCTGGCGCGCCACATTCAGGCGTTCGTGCGCAAGCGCCAGCTCATTGGACAGACGGGTTCCGGCGGCGGCCAGTTCGTCGCGCGCCTTGTCGGTCCTGTGAAGCGCTTCAAGCAGGTTCCCTTGATTGCGATCAAAGATCGGGATCGGAATCGAAACGCCGAGGATCGCCTGGTTGATACCCAGTTCTTCGATGCGTTTGCCTCCCAGACTGACGGTCATGTCCGGGACGCTCCGGCTTCGTTCAACTTCCACCAGCGATTGCCGACGATCGACCTCGATCCTGGCCCGCAGCAAGTTGGGTGAAGCGGCGAGGCGCGCGTTCAGGTCTGCCATGGCGGGGAGCGGCGGCAGGGCTTCGGGCACGCCTTCGGCGCGTTCGAAATGCGGTGAAGGATTGCCCCAGGTGGCAGTCAGTCGGCGGCGTGCGGTCGTGACCTCGCTTGCTGCCTGCGCCCGCTCAACCCGCACGGCAGCCTCGGCCACGCGTGCCCTGGTCTCTTCAACCGGGGACACTTTTCCAGCTGTGACTCGCCGCGAGGCGGCACCGGTCGCGCGTTGCGCAAGTTCGACCGACGCCTGGGCAAGCCGCAGACGTTCCTGCGCGACCAGCACGTCGAAGAACACCGCTGTCACCGCCGCACGAATCTCGGCTCGCTTGGCTTCCAGTTCAAGGGATGCTGCATCGCGGCCGCGCTCGGCGGCTTCGATCCTCGCCGCACGCTTGCCGCCCAGCTCGATCGGCTGGTTCAACTGCAGCGTCGTGGTCCGCGTCTCCCGGCGAGTGTCCTCGATCAAGGCCGAAAGTTCCGGATTGGGCCGGGCTTGTGCCTGGGTGATGGTGGCGTCGAGCGCCTCCAACTCACGGCTCGCCGCTGACAGATCAGGGTTGGCGCCAAGCGCCAGTTCCAGGGCCGCATTCAGGGTAAGCGGGGCAGCCGGTTCGCTGGCGCGCGGCGAACTTGGTCCCGGGCCGGTGAGCGGGGTTTGCGCCCACGCCGCCAACGGCAGCGCGAGCAGAAATACGGATAGCGTGAGTCGCATGGTTTTCCTCGTGTAAGAAACAGGGCGAAGAACACCGGCGCGCGACAGGATCGCGGCTCAAGGCCGCATCGAACAGATCAGGGGGCGCGCCGGTCAGGCGCGCGCTAGCGGGGGACGGTCGAGCAGAGGGGGAATACGGCTGAGGAAGGCGGCTGGCGCGTGCTCAAGCGGACCGCCCTTCAGTTCCAGTCCGGGCAGGGAGCCGGGCTGATGGAAGATGAAGGAGAACACGTGGTGGCAGTGGCTGCCATGATGACCGTCCTCATTGTGCTGTTCGCCATCGGTACTGCCGAGTGCGGCGAGGTCATGACTGGCGTGCCCGCCATCGTGATGGTCGTGATCGTGGACGTGCGCGCCCACGGTGTCCATCGCCACGTGCCCATGCAGGCCGGCCGCCGCTGCCCAGGCGAACTGGAGCGGAACGATGAGCATGATGATCAGGGCGATGAGGCGGCGCATGAGCGGCATTGTAGCGTGCCGGATGTTTTTACCAAGAGGCCCGGACTGATTATGATGGTTCGACAGGGTGGTCATTCAGTACCAGCCGGCCCGAGCCGTTCCTTCGAAGCGGGCAAGGCAATCACAAAGCGCGTCCTCTGGTCGTCGGAGGACACGCTGATCGTCCCGCCATGTGCCTCCACGATGGATCTGCAGATGGCAAGCCCCAGTCCGGTGCCATCAGCGTTGCGTTGCCGAGACGGGTCGACGCGGTAGAAACGGTCGAACAGCTTGTGAAGATGCTCCGCCGGGATGGCCGGGCCGGGATTCTCGACGGCAAGGGTGACGCTGTCTGCGTTCCTGCTCATGGAAACCTTCACAGCGTCGCCCCGCGGCGTATGCCGGATCGCGTTCGACAGCAGATTGCTGAGCGCGCGTCGCAGCATCAGCCGGTCGCCGACCACGCTGGCCGTCCCGGTCAGGGTCAGCGCAACCGCGTGCTCCTCGGCCCAGGCTTCGAAGTAGTCAAACAAATCCCGCGTCTCGCTGGCAAGGTCGACCTGTTCCTGCCCCGGGTTGAGCAGGCCGTTCTCGGCCTGCGCCAGGTAGAGCATGTCGCCCACCATCTGCGCCATGCGCTCGTACTCCTCCAGGCTGGAGTAGAGGACCTCCTTGTACTCGTCCTTGTCGCGTGCGTTGGAAAGCGCCACTTGGGTCTGGGTCATGAGGTTGGAAATCGGGGTGCGCAGCTCGTGGGCGATGTTGGACGAGAACTCGGAGAGTCTGCGGAAGGAGTCGTCCAGCCGGGCCAGCATGGCATTGAAGGCAGTCGCCAGCGGCCTGAGCTCCGCCGGCAGGCCGGCAACCGGCAGACGCTCGGCCAGACGTTCGGCGGAAATGCCGGCCACCCGGTCGGCGACCTGACGCAACGGGGACAGCCCCCAGCGGGTCACGACCCAGCCCAGCGCGGCCGTGGCCAGGGCGGCCAGCGCGATGGCGACCGCCAGCACGGTCTTGAACTTGTCCATGAAATGCTCGTGGTGCTCGATGTCCTGCGCCACCGCCACGGTGTAAGGCATGCCATTGCCCGACGTGATCGAAACCGCCATCCCTCGGTGGCTGACGCCACCCTGTTGCCACTGGTGCAGGGTCCCGGAGCGGCATTCCTGAGGTTGGCTGACGCAGCGCTGCAGCAGCGCGCGCGGGAAATTCGCACCTGACGTGGCGAACCAGATGTTGCCCGTCGCATCGGTGACGACAACGGCAAGCCCCTGGTGGCCGACCAGGGCGTCGTCCAGCTGCTGGGGCAGACGATCCAGTAGCTGCTGGCTGGAGGCGTGGTTGAACAGGTTGCGGATGAGCGCCAGCTTGCCGCTCAGCTCGTAGCGGTCCTCCTCCTCGAAGTGGGCCTCGACCACCTGCGTCAGGATCAGGCCGGTGGCGAGCAGAACCAGCGAAGCGGCCACTGCGAACAGCAGGCTGATCCGGCTGGTCAGCGACAGGCTTTTCATGGGATCGCGCCATCCGGGCCGGCTTCCAGCACGTAGCCCATCCCGCGAACCGTGTGGATGAGCTTGGGCTCGAAGCCTTCGTCGATCTTCACGCGCAGCCGCCGCACCGCCACGTCGATGACGTTGGTGTCGGAATCGAAATTCATGTCCCAGACCTGGGAGGCGATCAGGCTGCGCGGCAGCACTTCGCCCTGCCGGCGCAGAAACAGCTCCAGCAGCGCGAACTCCTTGGCGGTCAGGTCGATCCGGCGCCCGTCACGAATGGCGCGCCTGCGCAGAAGGTCGAGCTCCAGGTCGGCAACCTTGAGCACAGCGGACTCCAGGCCCGCATGTCCGCGCCGCACGAGGGTGCGCACCCGGGCCAGCAGTTCGGCAAAGGCGAAGGGCTTCACCAGGTAATCGTCGGCGCCCAGCTCGAGCCCCTTGACCCGGTCCTCGACCTGATCGCGCGCGGTCAGGAACAGCACCGGCACCTCGATGCCGGCGCGGCGCAGGCCTTCGAGCACCTGCCAGCCATTGAGCCCGGGCAGCATCACATCGAGGATCACCAGGTCGTAATGGCCCTCCTTTGCGAGTTCAAGCCCTTCCCAGCCTTCGTTCGCCAGGTCTGTGACAAAGCCGGCCTCGGTCAGGCCCTGCTTGAGGTAAGCGCCCGTTTTGGGCTCGTCTTCGACGATCAGGATTTTCATGGACATAAGGTCGTGCTGAACACCCGCATCCTGCCATAGCTCTCGCCCTGAACAAGGTGCATGACAGATTTGTAATGCCGAGGTCAGGTTCACGTCGGGTGCGTCCCAGCAGGATCAGGGTATTGGCTATCTCAATCCATCCTGGGGCACGCATGAAGAAACCTTATCTCATTCTGGCAGTGAGCCTGGCAGCAGCGAGCGGCAATGCGCAGGCACATGGCGGCGCGCGGCACGACAGCCCCGCGGTTCCCATCGTCAAAGAACAGAAACCATGGGGCGTCGCTGGAGAGGCGGATCGCGTGGGGCGAACCGTGTCCATCCGCATGACCGACGCGATGCGATTCGAGCCCGATACGCTCCAGATCAGGCAGGGTGAGACCGTGCGCCTAATCCTGCGCAATGACGGCAGGATGATGCACGAGATGGTGATCGGCACGCATGCGGCCCTGGCGGAACACGCCGAGGCAATGAGGAAGTTTCCCGGTATGGAACACGACGAAGCCTACATGGCGCATGTCAGCCAGGGGCGACAGGGCGAAATCCTCTGGCATTTCAATCAGGCAGGCGAGTTCGGCTTCGCCTGCCTGATTCCCGGGCACTACGAGGCCGGGATGCGGGGGCGCATTGTCGTCAAACCCCAGACCATCCCTGAATGACGCAATTGTCATCCCACCGTCAGCTTGCCGTGGGGGGCGATCGTCCACACTGGCATCAACGTTCAACCGGAACAGGCCCACCCGGGTCTGCACCAACACCTGCAAGGAGTGCTTACTTATGAAATCCACCCTGACTTCCCTCGCCCTGGGACTGGGGCTTGCCATCGGGTTCCCTGCCTGGGCCGAGTCGAATCATCCTGACCATGCCGGCGCCGCGGCACACGCAACCGCCCTCAGCGAAGGCGTGGTCAGGAAAGTGGACAAGGCGCAAGGCAAGCTCACCCTCAAGCACGGCCCGCTCGAGAACTTCGACATGCCCGGCATGACCATGGTTTTTCGTGTCCAGGATCCCATCTGGCTCGATCGGGTGAAGCCAGGCGACACGGTCCGGTTCCGCGCTGACAGGACGAACGGCACATTCACCGTCACCACGCTCGAAGTAGCCAAACCCTGAGGTTCATTTATCCCACGTCAAGAAGGAGTCGAACATGAAACGCACCACCGCATTGATTGCCACCCTGATGTTGACTGCCATGGCCATGCAGCCCGTTCTCGCGGAAGACGCACATCACCCCGACCAGAAAGCCGGTGCAGCCGCGCCCTCTGCCGATCAGACGATCCAGAAGATGCAGGCCAACACCAGGCGAATGCAAAGCCAGTTGGAGCAAATGGCCAAGTCCAAAGATCCGGCTCAGCGCCAGAAACTGCTGCAGGAGCATATGCAGACCATGCAGGAAAACATGATGGCGGGGAAAGGCATGATGGGCGGCGGAATGATGGACTGCCCGATGATGAAGGACGGCATGATGGGAGGAGGCATGGGCATGATGGGACCGGGCATGTCCGGCAGTGACGACATGATGGCCAGGCGCATGGAGATGATGGAGAAGCGCATGGACATGATGCAGATGATGATGCAGAAGAACATGGGCATGCCGCAGGCCGCCCCTGCATCCCCCCCCAAGTGAGTCGCGCGGACACGTCCGCAGACCACGCTCTCCCATGAAAGGAGCACACCATGAAATTCGCAATCGCATCTATCACGCTCGCCCTGCTGGTGACCCCGGCCTGGGCCTACCACCAGAACAGCAACCCTGATCTGCAGCAGAGCATCACCAACGTGCATGACAGTCATTTCCCTCACGCGGCCGGGGATAGCCATGAGCCCGAACGGGGCACCGGCGACGTCTACGGCTCGGTCCTGCTCGACCTCCAGGCGGGCGAAACGCACGTGCCGCACAAGGCAGGCGACAGCCACGCCCCGGAGAAAGGCAACGGCAATACCTACGGGTCCGTGCTGAACGACTGATCTATAACAAGGCATGGCGTCCATCCTGCAGTTGCAACCTGCGGGACGGAGGCGTGCCGCGGCGCTTGCGCCAATCCGGACAGGAGAACGGGTATGTGGGGGTTCGAGCATTACGGGATGGGCTGGGGCATGGTGCTGGTCTGGCTGATCCCCATCCTGCTGGTCGCGGGCATCGTGTATGCCTTGCGCGGCCGGAACGGCACATCCGGGCGGACGGCACTGGACATCCTGGAGGCACGCTATGCCCGGGGTGAAATCGATCGGGAAACGTTTCTGAAACAGCGTGCCGATCTGACGGATTGAGGGACGGAGCGGGCCGGGATCCATGACCAACACGCAGGCGTAGTCCAGGCGCATTCAAAGAACTGACCGAGGGGAATTCGTGCGTATCGAGGGGGGCACATGAGAAGAACACTTGGCGTGTCAGGATGCCTTCTGGTCGCCCTGACCGGGCTCGGGGGAGCGCTAGCCCAGGCCCAGGATCAACTACCGGGCGCCGGCATCGAGTCCCTTCTCGAATACGCCAGGGAGCACAATCCCGAATATTCGGCCATGCGCCTGGAGGCCGATGCCGCCGCCGAGCGGGTGACGCCGGTCGCCGCCTTGCCCGACCCCAGGCTCCGTGTCGAACTGCGCGACATCACCAGGTTTGGCGAGCAGAGCCCGACGCTTTCTCCCAGCCGCGTCGGCAGTACCCGCTATCTGCTGATGCAGGACGTTCCCTGGTTCGGCAAGCGCGACCTGAGACGGCAGGCCGCCGAACTCGACGCCGAGGGCACCAGGGGCCAGGCCCGGGGAAACTGGGCGGAACTCGCGGCACGCATCAAGTCGGTCTACGCCCAGCTTTATTCCGCCTACCGCAGCGAGCGCTACGGCCGCGAAGTCCTCGATCTCATGGAGCGTCTGGAAAGGATTGCGCGGGTTCGCTACGCCGGCGGCCTGGCGGTGCAACAGGACGTCGTGCGCGCGCAGGTCGAGCAGACCGGCATGCGGGCCGAGCTGATCGCGCTGGAAAACGAGCGCCGCCAGCTGCAGGCACGCATGAATGCCTTGCTTGCCAGGCCTGCCGGCGCACCGCTGGCCGAACCGGGGCAACTGCGTCCTGTACCACCGCCATCGCAACTGGAGTATGCCACGCTCGAGGAACGGGTTCGCGCGAGGAATCCGCTGCTTTTCACCGAGCGCGCGCGCATCGGGTCGGCCGAGAAGAACCGCGAACTCGCCTACCGGAACCGCTATCCGGATTTCACCCTTGGGGTTTCGCCGATCCAGTACGGGAACGCGATCGAGGAATGGGAGCTGATGGTCGAGCTCAACCTGCCCTTGCAGCAAGCCTCGCGCCGCGCCCAGCAGCGCGAGTCGGAAGCCATGCTGTCCGCTGCCCGTGCACGTGCCGAGGCGCTGTCCAATCAGGTGCTTGCCGAACTGGCGGAGCATCTCGCCGGCATCGAGGCTGCCCGCCGCACCGAGAGCCTGACCGCCGGCAGCCTGCTGCCCCAGGCGGAGCTCGGCTTCCGCGCCGCGCTGGCGGGCTACGAAACCGGAAAAATCGATTTCGCGACCCTGCTGGATGCGCAGCGCCAGATCCTTCAGGCCCGGCTCGGACGTCTCAAGGCCGAGCTCGAGATGCAGGTCAGGCTGGCGGAAATCGAGCGGCTCCTGGGAGAGGACCTATGAAGAGGCGCATGGGATGGGCCATCGGCCTGATTTCTGCGGTGGCATTGGCCGCAGGGGGGGGATTCTGGCTGGGAACGCGCAGCGGACAGCCTGGCGAGCCCGCGATGAAGGCGTCGGCGAACGGCGGTGCGGCGCCGCAGCGCAAGCTCCTGTATTACCGCAATCCGATGGGGCTGCCCGACACGTCGCCGGTGCCGAAGAAGGACCCGATGGGGATGGACTACATCGCGGTCTACGAAGGCGAGGAGGACGCCGGCGGCGAGGGCGGCGCCCCCCAGGTCAGGATCAGCACCGAGAAGGTCCAGAAACTGGGCGTCAGGACCGAAGTCGCCAGCCTGCGGGTGCTGGACAGGCTCGTTCGCGCCGCCGGACGCGTCGAGCCGGACGAGCGTCGGGTGTATGCGATCGCGCCCAAGTTCGAGGGTTACATCGAGCGCCTGCATGTCAACGTCACCGGCCAGGGCGTGGGCAAGGGACAGCCGCTGTTCGAGGTCTACAGCCCGGAACTGGTTTCCGCGCAGCGGGAATACGCGCTCGCCATCGAGGGCGTGCAGGCGATGAAAGAAGCCGACAGCACGGCAAGCAGCGGGATGCGCCAGCTTGCCGAGTCGAGCCTGGCGCGACTGAAGAACTGGGACATCTCCGACGCCCAGGTGAAGGCGCTGGCCCGCTCGGGCGAGGCGAAGCGCACCCTGACTTTTCGCTCGCCGGTCTCCGGCATCGTGACCGACAAGAAAGCACTGCAGGGCATGCGCTTCATGCCAGGCGAAACCCTGTACCAGGTCACCGACCTGTCATCGGTCTGGATCATCGCGGACGTGTTCGAGCAGGACATCGGCCTCGTCAAACGGGGAGGGCGGGCACAGGTGACGGTCAACGCCTATCCGGGCAAGGTGTTCGAGGGACGGATCACGTACGTGTACCCGACCCTGACGGCCGGGACCCGCACCGTTCCGGTCCGCGTCGAGCTGGCCAACCCCGGAATGCTGCTCAAGCCCGCCATGTTCGCCGACGTGGCGTTGTCGGTCGACGGCCAGGCCCAGGTGCTGGCCGTTCCCGAGTCGGCGGTGATCGACAGCGGCACCCGCCGCATCGTGCTGGTCCAGGCCGGGGAAGGCCGCTTCGAGCCGCGCGAGGTCCGGCTCGGGGGGCGCGACGCGCATTACGTGGAGGTGCTCGACGGGGTCGAGGAAGGCGAGCCAGTCGTGGTCGCGGCCAATTTCCTGATCGACGCCGAAAGCAACCTCAAGGCCGCGGTCGGCAGTATGGGCGGCCAAGGCAGCCCGGCGTCGGGCGCCCTGCCGCGTGCGAGCGGGGCGGGACATCTGGCGGAAGGCGCGATAGATGGTCTCGACCCCGAGGCTGGCATGATCAGCATCAATCACGGCCCGGTGGCTTCGCTGCAATGGTCGCCCATGACGATGGAGTTCAAGGTCGCCAACGCTGCCCTGCTCAAGGGGTTGAAACCGGGTGCGGCAGTGGCGTTCGAGTTCGTCGAGCGGCAGCCGGGAGAATGGGTCATCACCCGCATCATGCCGGCTGCCGGCCAGCCCGTGCGCCCCGAATCGCGCAGCGGGCACTGACGGGAACGCCATGCTGGCCCACCTCATCGAATGGTCGGGCAGGAACCGCTTTCTCGTCCTGCTCGCCACGCTGTTCGTCGTCATCGGCGGCGTCTACGCGGTGGCAAAAACCCCGCTCGACGCATTGCCGGACCTGTCCGACGTGCAGGTCATCATCTACACCGAATATCCCGGGCAGGCACCGCAGGTGGTCGAGGACCAGGTCACCTATCCGTTGACCACGTCCATGCTCGCCGTCCCCCAATCCAGGGTGGTGCGTGGGTTCTCCTTCTTCGGCGCATCCTTCGTCTACGTGATCTTTGAAGACGGCACCGACATCTACTGGGCGCGCTCGCGCGTGCTGGAATACCTCAACTTCGCCTCCGGCCGCCTGCCCAAGGGCGTATCCCCGGCGCTCGGGCCGGACGCGACCGGGGTTGGCTGGGTATATCAGTACGTGCTGCTGGCGAAGGACAGGACGCTGGCGGAGCTGCGCACGATCCAGGACTGGTATGTGCGCTACCAGCTGACCAAGGCGCAGGGGGTGGCCGAAGTCGCGTCGATTGGCGGCTTCGTCCAGACCTACCAGGTGACGGTGGATCCGGTGAAGCTGCGTGCCTACGCGATTCCGCTGTCGCGGGTGTCCCAGGTCATCCGCGATTCCAACCGCGATGTCGGTGGACGCGTCGTGGAAATGGCCGAGACCGAGTACATGGTGCGCGGCAAGGGCTACCTGCGCGGCAAGGCCGATCTCGAGAGTCTGGTGGTGAAAAGCGAGGCGGGCACGCCGGTGCTGATCCGCGACATCGCGCGGGTCGAGTTGGTGCCGGACGAGCGGCGCGGCCTCACTGAGCTGAACGGCGAGGGCGAGGTGGTGTCTGGCATCGCCATGGCGCGCTATGGCGCCAATGCGCTCGAGGTCATCGGCAATCTCAAGGCCAAGATTGCCGAGATCGCCGCCGGCCTGCCCGAGGGGGTGACGATCCAGGCGGTCTACGACCGCTCCGAGCTGATCCACCGCGCCATTGAAACGCTGAAGACCACGCTGATCGAGGAAAGTCTGATCGTGGCGGCGGTCTGCATCATTTTCCTGCTGCACGTGCGATCGGCGCTTGTCGCCATCCTGATGCTGCCGGTCGGCGTGCTGATCGCCTTCATCGCCATGCGCCTGCTCGGCATGAACTCCAACCTGATGAGCCTCGGCGGCATCGCCATCGCGATCGGCGCGATGGTGGATGCGGCGATCGTGATGATCGAGAACGCGCACAAGCATCTGGAGCGGTTGCCGCCCGAACATGGTCCCCGGAATCGCTTCGACGCCATGATCGCGGCGTGCAGGGAAGTCGGCCCCGCGCTGTTCTTCTCGCTGCTCATCATCACCGTGTCCTTCCTGCCGGTATTCACGCTCGAAGCCCAGGAGGGCCGGCTGTTCTCGCCGCTCGCCTACACCAAGACCTTCGCCATGGCCGGCGCAGCGCTGCTGTCGGTCACGCTGGTTCCGGTGCTGATGCTGCTGTTCATCCGCGGCCGCATCCTGCCTGAGGCTAGGAACCCGGTGAACCGCTTCCTGATCTGGGTTTACCGTCCCATCATCGCCTGGGTGATGCGCTGGAAGAAAACGACCGTCCTGGCGGCCCTGCTGGCGTTGGCTGTGTCGATCTATCCGGCATCGCGGCTTGGTAGCGAGTTCATGCCGACGCTCAACGAGGGCACGCTGCTCTATATGCCGTCCTCGCTACCCGGCATGTCGATCACCAAGGCGGCCGAGCTGCTGCAGACCCAGGACAAGATCATCATGAGTTTCCCTGAAGTCGCCTCGGTCTACGGCAAGGCGGGGCGCGCCAACACCGCCACCGACCCGGCGCCGGTCGAGATGTTCGAGACGGTCATCAACCTCAGGCCGCAATCCGAATGGCGACCCGGCATGACGACCGACAAGCTGATCGCCGAACTGGACCGCGCCCTGCAGTTCCCCGGTGTGTCGAACGCCTGGACCATGCCGATCAAGGCCCGCATCGACATGCTGTCGACCGGCATCCGCACCCCCATCGGCATCAAGGTCTTCGGCCGCGATCTGGGCGAGATGGAGGCGCTGGCCCGGGAAATCGAGGCGGTGGTGAAGACCGTGCCGGGCACGACCTCGGCTTACGCCGAACGCATCACCGGCGGCTACTACCTTAACATCGAGCCGGACCGCGAACAGCTCGCCCGCTACGGTCTCGCGGTCGGCGACCTGCAGGAGGTGATCGGCACCGCGCTCGGCGGCGAGATGGTGACGACCACGGTGGAGGGACGCGAGCGATTCGGCGTGCAGGTCCGCTATCCGCGCGAGCTGCGGTCCAGCCCGCAGCAGATCGCCCAAGAGGTCCTGGTGCCGACCATGGAGGGCGCGATGATCCCGCTCGGCCAGCTTGCCCGGGTGGAAATCGCCCGAGGCACGGCCGGGATCCGCACCGAGAATGCCCTACTGTCTGCCTATATCTTCGTCGACATCCGCGACCGCGATATCGGTTCCTACGTGGCCGAGGCGCGCAAGGCGGTCGCCGAGCAGGTGAAGTTCCCCCCCGGCTACTACATCACCTGGAGCGGCCAGTTCGAATACATGGAGCGCGCCATCGGAAAGATGAAGATCGTCATCCCGGTGACGCTGCTGATCATCTTCGTCCTGCTCTATCTCAACTTCAGGCGGCTCACTGAAACACTGATCGTCATGCTCTCGGTGCCGTTTGCCCTGGTGGGCGGGATCTGGCTGATGTGGCTGCTCGACTACAACCTGTCGGTCGCGGTGGCGGTGGGCTTCATCGCGCTCGCCGGGGTGGCGGCCGAGACCGGCGTGGTGATGCTGATCTACCTGGACCACGCCTGGGAGGCCGCGCAGGCGCGATGCCGGACATCCGGGCGGGCGCCGGGCACGGCCGAGCTTTACGCGGCCGTGATGGAGGGGGCCGTCGAACGCGTCCGCCCCAAGATGATGACGGTGGTCGCGATCATGGCCGGCCTCTTGCCCATCATGTGGGGCACCGGAACCGGCTCTGAGGTCATGAGCCGCATCGCGGCGCCGATGGTGGGCGGCATGATCTCGTCGACGGTGCTGACGCTGGCGGTGATCCCGGCGATCTATGCCCTGGTCAAGCAATGGGGGCTGGTCAGGGAACAGTGATGCCGGCGCAGGCGGGGCATGGCAGCTTCCCGGTCATGGAGGTGGCATCATGAAAGCAGCGACGATCGAAGTGTCCGGCCTGGTGTCCGTGCTGAGCGCCCAGGGCATCGAAAAGCAACTGCTGAGGCTTCCCGGTGTGCACACGGCCCAGGTCAACTATGTGGCCGGCAGCGCCACCGTGACCTACGACGAAGGCGCCACCCGCCTTTCGGCCATCGAGGCGGGCGTCAGGGAATGCGGCTA
The DNA here is from genome assembly GCA_021791095.1 of Pseudomonadota bacterium. GTDB lineage: Bacteria > Pseudomonadota > Gammaproteobacteria > Burkholderiales > Thiobacillaceae > Thiobacillus. The sequence goes on along the minus strand of JAJYXG010000072.1, from coordinate 23,974 downwards.
CCACTGTGCAGGCGAGCAGATTCCCCGGCATCTCTGCGCCGCTGAAGCGGAGGCCATCCCTGCGCTTAGGCATGAAGCCCACCCGGTACATGCACCGCCACCCGGAAAGGCCGACGCCATGGCGCACGAAATGGGCCATGGTGCCGGGATGGACATGCGGGGGATGGTGCGCGACATGCGAAACCGCTTCCTCATCGCGACCGCGTTCACCGTGCCGGTCTTCGCCTATTCGCCGATGGGCGGCATGTTCGCGCCCCCCGCACCACCGTTCGGCCTGCAACTCAACCTGTGGCTGTTCCTGCTGGCCAGTTGCGCAGTCATCTATCCCGCCTGGCCGTTCGTAGTCGCCGCGTGGCGCGCCCTCAGGAATGGGGTGCTCAACATGGCCGTGCTGGTCGTGATGTCGGTCGGCACCGGCTACCTGTTCAGCGTGGGCGCCACTTTTTTCTTCGCCGGCGTCCAATTCTACGAGGCGGTCGCCGTGCTGCTGGTGTTCATCCTGCTCGGCCACTGGCTGGAAATGCGCGCCCGCGCGGGTGCTTCCGAAGCGATCCGAACGCTGCTCGATCTGGCCCCACCGAGGGCCACGGTGGTTCGCGAGGGGCAGGAAGTCGAACTGCCAACTGCCGAGGTTAGGGTGGACGACAGGGTCATCATTCGTCCAGGCAGCAAGATTCCGGTGGACGGCGAGGTGCTCGAGGGCGAGTCTCAGGTGGACGAATCCATGCTCACCGGCGAATCGATGCCGGTTGCCAAGAAACCGGGCGACAGGGTGATCGGCGCGACCATCAACAAGAGTGGCAGCTTCGTCTACCGTGCCACCAAGGTTGGCGCCGACACGGCGTTGGCGCAGATCGTCAAGCTGGTGCAGGAGGCGCAGAACTCCAAGGCGCCGGCCCAACTGCTCGCCGACCGCGCCTCGCAATGGCTGGTGCTGATCGCACTGGTGATCGGCCTGGCGACCTTTACTGTGTGGTTCGGATGGATCGGCCAGCCGCTGCTGTTTGCGCTGACCCTGACGATTACCGTGTTCGTCATCGCCTGCCCGGACGCCCTGGGACTCGCCACCCCCATGGCGGTGATGGTGGGAACCGGCCTCGGGGCGAAACATGGCATCCTGTTCAAGAACGCGGCCTCGCTTGAGGGAGCGGCCCGGCTCGACGTCGTGATCTTCGACAAGACCGGCACGCTCACCCTGGGGCAGCCCGAGGTGGTGGATGTGGCCACGGCGCCAGGTGTCGACGAAGACGCGGTCCTTGCGCTCGCCGCCGCCGTGGAGATGGGCTCCGAGCACCCCCTCGCGCAGGCGATCCTCAAGCGGGCTGGGGGCCTGGCGATTCAACCCGTAACCGGATTCACCAACATTGATGGGAGAGGCGCCAGGGGAGACGTCGATGGCCGCACGGTGCTGCTGGGCAATCGCGGGCTGATGCAGACCCAGAATATCGACATGGGTGGCCTGGATGGCAAGGCCGACGAGATGCAGGGCGCCGGGCGGACCGTGGTCCACGTCGCTCACGGAGGCCGGTTGGTCGGCCTCGTCGCCATTGCCGATGCCCCACGCCCCACCTCGGCGGTGACAGTGAAGGCATTGCGCGTACGCGGCGTGCAGGTGGCGATGCTTACGGGCGACAATCAGGCGACGGCCGAACGCATCGCCGCCGGGCTGGGCATCGATATCGTGCTGGCAGACGTGCTGCCCGGGCAGAAGGCCGACAAGGTCAAGGAGTTGCAGACGCAAGGCAAGAAAGTCGGCATGGTCGGGGACGGCATCAACGACGCGCCGGCGCTGACGCAGGCCGACGTGGGGTTTGCCATCGGCGCCGGCACCGACGTCGCCATGGAGAGCGCCGATGTGGTTTTGATGAAAAGCGATCCGTACGACGTGGTCGGCGCGATCGCGCTGTCGCGCGCCACGCTCACCAAGATGCACCAGAATTTATGGTGGGCAGTCACCTACAACGTGGTTGCCTTCCCGGTGGCCGCCGGTGTGTTTTATCCGTTCGTCATCAGCCCCGAGGTTGCGGCGCTTGCCATGTCCGGAAGCTCGGCGCTGGTGGCCGTCAACGCGCTGCTGCTTAAGCGAACCAATTTGGAGGGTATTGCTCACCCGGCAGCGGCTCGCCTCCATTCGGAAAGATCCGCCGTCGCTTAACGAAGGCAAAGGTCCTGATAGCGAAGGTGCATGAAAAGGAACGCTTGTTATTGGCAAAAAATGGGGCCGTAGGCGAGCTTCTACACAGGCATACAAACCGACGTGCGCGGCGGCGGCAACGGTGGGACGTTTACGCCGGGGCAACAGAAACTTCCGAGCCAGAGTGGATCGGGTGCGCTCGACAAGGTTCAGTTCGGTCTCGACCTGCTGGGTCTGACCGAACCCTTCGGTTTCGCCGCCGATCTGTTGAACGCGGGCATTTCGTATGGACGGGGCGATGCGCTTGGTGGATCACTCTCCTTGGGCGCGGCCATACCTGTGATCGGGGCAGCAGCAACAACTGGAAAATTCGGCTCGAAAGCTGCTGACGTATTGCAAGCGAACAAGGCGGCAGGCGATGCGTTTGAGCAAGCCATTGGGACTGAATTGAGGGCAACACACGAAATTGTCGCCCCACAAATTACAATCAAAACTCCCAGTGGCACTCGTACCCGCGTGGATTACGTTACTAGGGATGGAACCCAAATTGGCTGTGTGGAGTGCAAGGCCTCAGCGACTGCACCTTTAACGAGCAATCAAACTTCAGGTTTTCCTGAAATTCTGCAAAATGGGGGCGTTGTTGTTGGTAAGGGTAAACCAGGTGTTCCTGGCGGTACGGTTATTCCGCCCGGAACTCAGGTCATAATCCGACGGCCATGAGAGGCGAAGCATGCGATTAACAGACACTAATACAGTTGATTATCTTGGGCTAGAGAAAGATTCAGGACATGTGGTACTAACCCTCATTGATGATCTTGATTGGATGGACGACATACAGCACCTTTCCCTGTTGCAGTCGAAAGTCAATCGCTACTTTGACTTTATTGAGAGCGGTGAAGTGTACGAACAATTACGAGAAACTACTGGCCTTGAGGTGACCAAAGCAACTCCTATCAAAATCAGTATCCTGGCAAAGCATGAGCCAAGTAGCGAAGGTCGCAGATTTATGGAGCATTTGGCACATGTTGCCGAGGATGCCGGCATGAGATTTTCTTTTAAGGTGTTATCTGTGGAGCCTCAAAAGGAACAGGCTACTAAAGGAACATGAATGGCACGATCAAAAATAGGCGACATCATCGAGATTCCAACCAAGAAGGGCTTGGCCTGTGCGCAATACACGCATAATCACACCGAGCCGCCGAAGTACGGTCAGTTGCTGCGGATATTCGAAGGGGCGTTTGCCGAACGCCCGGACGAACTCGATGTGTTGGTGCGTAGTCCGGTGCAGTTCATCACATTCTTTCCCCTGAACGCGGCTCTCACGAGAGGTATTTTCAAGGTCGTTGGCAATGTGCCCGTGCCCGCCGAGGCACAGGCTTTTCCTCTATTTAGGATGAAAGGTCTGATTGACATAGAAACAAAAAAAGCTAAGCGCTGGGGGCTGTGGGATGGCAAGAACAGGGAAACTCTTCTGGATCGGCCATTGACCGAAGTAGAAAAAAAAGCTACCAATTTTGGCGATCATCAATGACACCATGTTGATCGAGTACATTGAGAAAGGCTTGCGGCCTGAGTTGGATATTCATACCTGACATGTAGAAGTACAGACCTGATCTGACAGTTATCCTCCCCACTCTTTATCAATTTCCACAACGCTTCGGCAGAAAACTCACCGAGACCGACCCCAACGGCAAGGTCTGGACCAGGACCTGGAACGTCCACAACCAGCTTGTTTCCAGCCAGACCCCCGTGCAGGCCGCGGCCGGCCAATCGACGACCTATGCCTACGGCGTAAAAGGTGCCCCCGGCGAAACCCAGGGCCAGCTCAAGAGCCGCACCGTCCCCGGCGCCCAGACCGCTGTCTACACCCGCGACGCACTCGGCCTCGTCACCCGCGCCGAGACGAAAAACGGTGCCAACCAGACCGTCGTCGCCTACGACTACGCCTACGACCCCGCCAAGAGGCCTGTCCGATATTCTGTGTAAACGGGGTTTCGTTCACAGCTGTTGCTGTTAACAAAGCAGCCGTTGTTGTCCATACAAGCCAGTGTCCGGTCCCAATTTCGGTGCGGACAGAGTGAGTTGAGAACCCTTCGTCGCCTTTGGCCGAGAACCAGACGTTGGTTGTAACCAGCACGACCGACCGCTCGGGCCGTATGCGGCATTCGATACCCGTTCAACATTGTTTCCCTTGGCAACGGAAAGGGGTCAGCTTCGGAAAAGTAAAGTTGTATTGCAAGCCCCCGTTGTCGCGCCGCTTCACCTGTTTATCTATGTCTGTGCTGCGGTGCTGGCTTGGGCCGGCATCGGGTTGGGGAATGGGGTATTCGACCATAAGCGCTGGCCCTCGAACGTCTCAAACTCGGCCATCTTGGTCGGTCACGTCGGAGAGGATGTGTCCGTGTATGAAAGTAGGACGGTGCGGACAATGCACCGCTTCTCTGCTCCAAGGTTTCAGTGTCCGATCGCGGCTGCATCCACCGACCGGGCCGCCTTGGGCGCCAGGGCGATGGCGAAGGCGGAGATGAAGAAGATGATGGCGATGACGATCATCAGATCATTTGTCGCCAGCAGCAGGCTTTGGCTGGTGGTGAGGCCGTTCAGCAGTTCGCGTCCCGCCTGGCCGGCCACTTCCGGTGCCCCTGCGACCATGGCGGCGGCCTCACCGGTGGGATCGACGATGCCGGCCAGCCGGTCGTGGGCGATGTAGCCCTTGTCCTGCCAGGCGGTGGTGACCAGGGAGGTGGCGAAGGCGCCGGAGATGGTTCGCACGAAGTTCATCAGGCCAGCCGCCGAGGCCGTCTCCGATTCCTCCACCGAACCCATGGCCAATCCCGTCAGCGGCACGTAGTACATGGGCATGCCGACGCCCATGAAGAATAGCGGGATGACGATGGTCCAGTAGTCCATGTCTGTAGTTGCCACCGACCGCCAAAGGGTGTCGGCCCCCAGCCAGATGCAGCCGATGAAGATCAGCCAACGAGCGTCGAACCGGTTCGCCAGCTTGGCCGAGATCGGCGAGAAGACCACCGAGAGCAGGCCGCCCCAAGCCACCACGAGCCCGGCCCAGGTGGTGGTGTAGCTCATGTTGTACTGGAGCCAGAGCGGGGTCAGCACGTTGAGGCCAAAGAAGGCGCCGAAAGCCAGGGCGAGCACGAGCATGCTGGCGGAGAAGCCGCGGTGGCGGAAGACGCGCAGATCGACGATGGGGTTCTTCTCGGTCAGCTCCCAGATCAGGAAGGCGAAGAAACCGATCACGGCGACAGCGGCCAGGACGCGAATCTTGTCCGAGGAGAACCAGTCCAGATCCTTGCCTTCGTCGAGCATGATCTGCAGGGAGGCCACCCAGATCACCAGCAGGATGAAGCCGATCTTGTCGACGGGCAGCTTGACCAGGGACGCCTCATAGCGCTTCAGCAGGCCCCAGGCGATGGCGCCAAAGGCCAGCGCCATCGGCACGTTGATGAAGAAAACCCACTGCCAGCTCCAGTTGTCGCATATCCACCCGCCCAGCACCGGGCCGACCACGGGCGCCAGCAGCGTGGTCATCGCCCACAGCCCCATGGCCTGCATGGCCTGTTCCTTCGGGAAGATGCGCAGCAGCAGGGTCTGGGACAACGCCATCAGGGGCCCACCGGCCATGCCCTGGAGGACGCGCATACCGAGCAGCATGGGCAGTGAGGTGGACAGGCCGCACAGCAGCGAGGCGACGCCGAACAGCACGACCGACAGCGAGAACACCCTGACCGCGCCGAAGCGGGCGGCCAGCCATCCGGACAGAGTCACGGTGATGGCCTCCGCCACGGCGTAGGCCGTGATGATCCAGGTGCCTTGGCTGGTACCGGCGCCCAGCGCCCCGGCCATGTTCGGCACGGTGACGTTGGCGATGGTCATGTTGAGCACGGCGAGGAAGTTGGCCAGCGCCAGGACGATGGCCCCCACCCACAGCATCGCCCCGTGCAGGGCGGGCTGCTCACTCGGAGCGGTCATAGTGTTCGACATGGTGTCCTCCGGTTCAGGACTTGCCGCGCAGGTCGATCTTGGCGGTCATGGACAACCCGACCCGCAGCGGATGGGCTTGCAGCTCGGCGGGATCGAGGCGGACGCGCACCGGCAGGCGCTGCACCACCTTGATCCAGTTGCCGGTGGCGTTCTGGGCCGGAATCAGGGCGAAGGCCGCGCCGGTGCCGCCGCTGAAACCATCGACGACGCCGTGGTAGACGATCTTGTCGCCGTGCAGGTCGCAACTCAGTTCCACTTTCTGGCCGGGCTGCACGGCCCTGAGCTGAACCTCCTTGAAGTTGGCATTGACGTACATTTCCTGCACGGGAACCACGTTCAGCAGCGGGGTGGAAGGCTGGACGCGCTGGCCGAGCTGGACCTGGCGGCGGGCGACGACGCCATCCACCGGCGAGCGAATGACGGCCCGTTCCAGGTCCACCGCCGCCTGGTCGCGACGGGCGCGAGCCAGCGCCACTTCGGGGTTTTCTTCCAGGGGGACGCCGACGATCAGCGCGGCGTTGGCCTGTTTGGCACCGAGGGCGGCGTTCCGACCGGCGCGAGCCTGCGCCACGGCTGCCGTCATCGCGTTCAGGTTGGCTTCGGCCGAAGCAAAGGCATTCTGGGCGCGGGTCAGCTCATCGCCGGAAACAGAGCCGGAAGCTACCAGCGCTTCGCGACGATCGAGATCAATCCTCGCCCTGTCGAAGTCCGCCTGAGCTGATGCTAACTGAGCGGCAATGCGCTTTTCTTCCGCTTCCCGAGCGCCCACTTGGGCACCGAGTCCGGCATCGTTGGCCGCTAGGCTATTTACCCGACGGATGGCGCGCCCCAGGTCCGCTTCCGCCTGGGCGAGGGCCAATTTGGCGTCGGTGGGGTCGATGACCACCAGGATGTCGCCCTTTTTCACCGACTGGGTGTCTTTCACCCGCACTTCGGCGATGGTGCCGGCGACGGCGGCCGTCACCTGGGCGGACTCCACCGCGGCATAGGCGTTGTCGGTTTCCACATATTTGGAAGCCACCAGCTCCCAGTAGGCCCAGCCCCCGCCTCCGGCTACTGCCACCCCCAGGGCGAGCAGTGCAAACAGGGGCTTCCGACGGCTGACATTGGTGTCGGCCGGTTCGCTGTGGGTCGATACGGAAATATCGTTACGTTCGTTCATGGCAAAACTCCTTGAAGATCGAGTTGTTCATTTGGCGATGGCGGCGGCCACGCGTTGGAGGTCTGGTCCCTGAAAGCCCCCGCCCAGGGAGCGCACCAGGGCCACGTCGAGAATCAGGGCGCGGGTTTCGATGTCGGCCAAGGCTCGTTGGGCCGAGATAAGGGCGTCTTCCGCCGTCAGCACATCGAGGTAGGTGGCCAGTTCGCCTTCGTAGCGCATGCTGACGATGCGGTGGGCTTCGCCGGCAGCGACGACGGCGGCCCTGGATGCGGCCAGTTCCCCATCCAGGGCCTTCCGGCTCGTCACCGCGTCCGCCACTTCGCGCAGCGCGTTGGAGAGCGTCCCGTTGTAGCTGGCTACGGCCGCGTCGTACTCGGCGCGGGCACCGCGCAACTGGCCCTGCAGCCGTTCCGTGTTGAAGATGGGCAGCGAGATCGCCGGGCCGAAGCTGCCCACGTCCGAACCCGACCGGGTCAGATTGTCGATGCCCAGGGAGTGGAAGCCGGCGAAGGCCAGCAGGTTCACGCTCGGGTAGAAGCCAGCCTTCTGCTGGTCGATGCGCCGAGCGGCGGCTTCGGTGCGCAACCGTGCCGCGACGATGTCCGGCCGCCGGCCGAGGAGTTCCAGGGCCAGGTTGGACGGCAGACCGACGGCGCCGGAGAAGCGGGCGGTCGGGCGGGCGATGGTCAGGCCGCGGTCCGGCCCTGCGCCCAACAGCGCGGCAATGCCGTTCCTTTGCAGCGCGATGCGTTCGTCGATGGCCAGCAGTTCCGCTTGTGACGAGGCTTTCCGGGCCTCGACCTGACGCACGCTGGCCAGATTCTCCAAGCCGAATTCGTGCCGCTGGCGGAACAGTTCAACGGTCTTGCTGCGAATGGCCAGCGCCGCTTCGGCTTTGTCATGGACCGTGAACAGGTGGAGCAACTCGGCATAGGCCGAGGCCACCGAAGCGGAGAGGATCAAGCGGGTTTGCGCCACCTCGGCCTGGGCTGCCTGTTGCTCCGAGGTCGCCGCCGCCAAGGCGGAGCGGTTCTTGCCCCAGAAATCCAGTTCCCAGGAAAGATTCAACGTTGCCCGACCGTAGTCGTTCCAGTCCTGCGGCACTGCCGCGCGCGGCATGAGGGAGTTGTAGCTCTGCTGTTCCTGGGTGAAGGAGGCGTTGCCGGTCACTTCCGGCATGAGTGCCGCACCCGCACCCTGCACCGACGCCCCGGCCTGGCGCAGGCGCGCCTGGGCCCGTGCGAGGTCCGGCGAGTCGCGCAGCGCTTCCTCTACCAGGGCATCGAGTTGGGCATCGCCGTAGGCCTGCCACCAATGATCGCCCGGCCAGGCAGCAACCGGGGCGGAAAAGGACTGGGCGTTACCCAGCTTTTCGACGGGCTTCGTGGCGGGCGCCGGACCGAGGTCGGGTATGTGGGCGCAACCACCGGCTGCGACCATGCTTGCTGCCAGCAATGCGCTCAAGACACGCCGACGACTAGAGGGCGGGGGGAAAGTCGTTGCATTCATGGTTTCACTCCAATAAGTACCGTACGGTACAGTTTATATACTTGACTATAGGTGCCTGTCAAGCAAAAATGTACTGAACGGTACGGTTTTTTTATTGGGGCAAAACTTGATGAACAGAGATGCCAAACGGCAAGCCATTCTGGATGCCGCTTACCGGCTGTTCCGGATGCATGGGTTTGATGGGACGTCGATTTCCGAAATAACCACCCAGGTTGGCGGTTCCAAGGCGACGATCTACTGCCACTTCCCCACCAAGGAAGTGCTGTTTGTCGAATGCATGACCGCGGCCGTGGAGGGCTACATCACAGGTGCCGTCGCGCAACTCGACGCATCGGGGACCGACCCGGGCGCTGCGCTCCGGGAGTTCGGCGAGAAGATTCTGAGCTTCGGCGCATCACCCGATATGGTGGCGGTGCGACACGTAAGCATTGCCGAAGCGAGCCGTTCGGGTATCGGCAAGTTGTTTTTCGCCAAGATCGTCGCATTGAGGACGCACGTGGCCGCGCTCCTTTCGAAGTTCATGGCCTCTGGAGCGTTGAGAGCCGACGATGCGGACTTTGCCGCCACTCAACTCCGCGCCCTGTTGGAGGTCGAACTCCTTGAGCCTTTGCTGCTGCATGTGCGGGAAGGTTTGCCGGATGAAAAGGAGATTGCGCTGGCGGCCGATCGTGCCGTTGCCGCCTTTCTCAAGGCCTACGAGCCTGATAGACGATAAGACAAGGCAGGTCGCTGTATCCATGAAGGCATGGAAGGGCCTTGCGAAGAAATGCGCGCTTTCTTTACAGACTTGACATACATCTCCGGCCAAGAAAGACTGTACCGATCGGTTCAGTTTAATTGCGGAGCGAAACATGAAGAAGAGCGATGCCAAGCGGCAAGCCATCCTTGAAACGGCTTACCGGTTGTTCCGGATGCAGGGGTTCGACAAGACCTCGGTTTCCGAGATCACCGCCCAGGTCGGTAGCTCGAAGGCGACGATCTACAGCCACTTCCCCTCGAAGGAGGTGCTGTTCGTCGAATGCATGACGGTGGCCATGGATGACTACATCACTGAAATCGTTGCGCAGAGTGCTGCGCAGTTGGACGCCTCAGGGACTGATCCAGGTGCCGTGCTGCGGCACTACGGTACCAGCTACCTGAAGGTCGTTTGTTCGCCCGACACCGTGGCAGCGAGACGCCTGATGATCGCCGAGGCGACCCGCTCTGGCATTGGCAAGTTATTCCTGGCCAAGATCGCCGCGATGCGGGCACATGTGGTGGCCTTCCTATCGCGGCTCATGGCTGCGGGGGCTTTGCGTCCAGACGACGCCCGGCTCGCTGCAGAACACCTCCGCGGCCTTCTTGAGGCCGAGATCATTGAGCCCTTGCTGCTGCACGCGCGGGACGATACACCGGATGACAAGGAGATTGCAGTGGCCGCGGACCGGGCCGTTGCTGCCTTCATGAGGGCCTACGCGCCCGACGGGAAATAGGACCGCCCGAGCAGTCCTGCGAGCCGCCCACAAGCTTGCACGAGCCCTGTGCTTTAGACGTTGCATCCCTGTTGCTAGACGTCGGCACCCACTCCGCGCAGCATGGGCAACACGGCCTCTGCGGCCTTCCTGCCCTCGGCGATGGCCTCGGCGGCGCGATGGAATTCCAGCAACTGCACATGGGCAAGGCGGGGTGCAATCATGATGTCCGGCGACTCACCGGCGAGGCGGCTGCGGCCGATGTGCACCTGCATGATGCTGAGACTGGTGGCGATGGTGTCGAACAGGGAGGGTGGGCTGTCGCCGGCCTCCCGCCAGCTCCAGGGCAGGGTGCTCAGTCTGTCCTGGACTTGGTTCATCAAACGGTCGGCCCGGCCTTCCGGAGCCTGCGTCTTCTTCCTGGCGGATGGCTGGGGACGCCTGAGATGGCGGCCGATGATATCCGTGTTGAGGTCCACTGCAATCACTGTTTCGGCGCCCATGGCCCTGCACAGGGAGACTGGCACAGGGTTGACCAGCCCGCCGTCCACCAGCCAGCGACCATCGCGCCGGGCCGGAGTGAACAGGCCAGGCAGCGCGATAGAGGCCCGTACCGCGTCCAGTATCTTGCCGTCGCGCAACCAGACCTCCCGCCCGCTGGCCAAGTCAGTGGCCACCGCGGCAAAGCGCAAGGAAAGGGCGCAGATGTCCTGATCCTGGGAGTGTTTGCGGAAAAAGTCGATGAGCTTGGCCCCCTTGATCATGCCGCCACCCAGGCTGAGGTCAAAGTAGCTCGCTACCTCATGCAGCGTCAGCTCCCTTACCCAAGCTTCCAGACGGTCCAGCTCGCCGGACGCATACGCCGCACCCACCAAGGCACCGATTGAGGTGCCACAGACGATGTCTGGCTGCACGCCTGCCTCGGCTAGGGCACGAATGACGCCGATGTGCGCCCAACCCCGGGCGGAACCGCTGCCCAGGGCCAGACCGATCATGCGTTTGTCGACAGCAGGCATAGAGGGACGATACTCCAAGGTCGGGCCGCATAGAAATCACCCCTTCGATCCGATGCTTGTACCCCATGTGTAGCCCACTGGCACTTCACGTCGGCCTGGTCGTAGCTAGTTCCTCCTTGCGGACCTTTGTGGGGACTGGTCTGAACAACCAATATGTATTCGTCCAGGTTGTTGGAAACCAGTCATTCGCGAACGACCGCTACCCGGTCAAGAGCAAGGACAGCTTCGGCCGAGCATGAGACGTTCCCCGCAAGCCGCCTGAACTTCCGTTCAGGGTCGGGAGTACGCATTCGCTGAAGTTGAAAGCGGCCATCTAGCGGAATTTCTAGTCAATGGCCGGTGTGAGGTTTATGGCTGACCTAGGTAACGCAGTTCGCCAACGGCGGTCTGGCCGCGAACCAGACGTTGGTTGTGTCCAGCACGACCGACCGTTCAGGGGCGAATGCAGCACTCGATACCCCGTTCAACATTGTTCCCCTTGGCAAGGCCGATGGAACAAACGGCAGGTGTCGCGCCGGTTCCGGTTTCCCAATGAAAAAGCCCGCTGTCTCTGACGGCGGGCTGGGAGCGCTCGAACGTTTTGTCGTCCGGACGGTGTGTCAGGCGGCTTCCTTCGGCCGCATCTGCCGGCTGTAGAGAAACTCCAGCACCTGGCTGCGCAGGTCGTGGTATTTCGGGTCGTGCGCCAGCTGCAGGCGGTTGCGTGGACGCGGCAGATCGACAGTCAGGATTTCTCCGATGGTGGCGGCCGGGCCGTTGGTCATCATCACGATGCGGTCGGACAGCAGCACGGCTTCGTCGACATCGTGGGTGACCATGATGACCGTGCTCTTGGTTGCAGCGACGATCTTCAGCAGCTCGTCCTGCAGGTGGGCGCGGGTCAGGGCGTCCAGTGCGCCGAAGGGTTCGTCCATCAGCAGCACTTTCGGCTCCATCGCCAGCGCGCGCGCGATGCCGACGCGCTGCTTCATGCCGCCGGAGATTTCGCCCGGCAGCTTGGCCGCGGCGTGGGTCAGCCCCACCAGTTCCAGCGCGGCCTGGGTGCGTGCCTTCAGCTGTTTTTTCGATTCGCTGCCGCCGAAGACTTTTTCCACCGCAAGGTAGACATTCTCGAATGCGGTGAGCCAGGGCAGCAGTGAATGGTTCTGGAACACCACTCCGCGTTCCGGCCCCGGCCCATTGATCTCCTTGTTGGCGAGCAGCAGCACGCCGTCGGTGGCGTCGAGCAGGCCGGCCACCAGGTTCAGCAGCGTCGACTTGCCGCAGCCCGAGTGGCCGATCAGCGCGATGAACTCGCCCTGGTCGACATGGAGATTGATGTCGGTGAGCGCGGTGAACTTGCCTTTTTTTGTGCTGAACACCATGCCGGCGTTTTCGATCTGGACGTAGCTTTGCATGTCTTGACTCCCAATCAGTCGTAACTAAACCGTTTCGCGATCAGCATCAGCGCCTGTTCGAGCAGCAGCCCGACGATGCCGACGACGAAGATGGCGATGATGATGTGGGCGACGTTGAGGTTGTTCCATTCGTCCCACACCCAGAAGCCGATGCCGACGCCGCCGGTGAGCATTTCGGCGGCGACGATCACCAGCCAGGCCACGCCGATCGACAGGCGCACGCCGGTGAGCACGTAGGGCAGCACCGCGGGGAACAGGATTTTGGTGAACACCTTGAACTCCGACAGGTTGAGCACGCGCGCGACGTTCATGTAGTCCTGCGGGATGCGCTGCACGCCGGCGGCGGTGTTGAGCACCATCGGCCAGATGCTGGAGATGAAAATCACCCAGATCGACGCGGGCTCGGCCTTCTGCAGCACCAGCAGGCCGATCGGCAGCCAGGCCAGCGGCGACACCGGACGCAGGATGCTGATCACCGGCGACAGCATGCGGTTGAGGAAATCGAAGCGGCCGATCATGAAGCCGAGCGGGATGCCGACGGCGGCGGCAAGTCCGAAGCCGATGCCGACGCGGTACAGCGAGTTGAGGATGTTCCAGCCGATGCCCTGATCGTTGGGACCGTTGTCGTAGAAGGGGTCGGAAAACAAGCTCACTGCGGCGTCCCAGGTTTCGGCGGGGCCGGGAATTGTCTTGCCGCTGTTGGACACCAGCGCCCACAGTGCCACGAACAGCAGCATGCCGAGCAGCGGCGGAACGGCATTCCTGAACAGGTTAAGCGTGCCTTCGATGAAGCGCTTGCCCGACTCGGTCTCGAAATAGGGCGTGCGCCGGGTTGGCCCCGCCGCAGCGGGTGCTTTGGACGTCAGATCGATATCCTCGCCTGACAGGATTTCGCTCAAATTTTCGGGTGTTGCATTGACTGCGCTCATATCGCACTCCTGAATGTTAACGCGCGCCTTGCGGCCGCCTGCGTCTGCCGGGCAGGCGGCCGAGGCTTTCATGCCGGGGCGTAGGCGGCCTGTTTCATGGCGGATGCCAGCGTGGTGTAGGTTTCCACCCAGGCATCCTTGACCGCCGGGGTGAACTGCTCGCCCAAGCCCTTGCCCAAGGTCCAGATCAGCGCGCTGCCGACGGTGTCGTAATGGGCCTCCGTCACGCCGTACGCGACATGGCGGCGCCCCATGTCCTGGACTGCGCCCAGAATGGGGCCGAGATCATCCAGGCTGTTGACGGCCGTATTGATGATGGCCATCAGCTTGCGGCCCTGCTCTGCCATGTCGCCCTTGAACATGCTGCGCAGCGAGGGGTCGAGTTCGAACAGCTGGCCATAGAACAGCTGCGCCGCCGTGTCCTTGATCGGCAGCACCAACTGCCAGCTGCTGCGTACCAGTGCGATTTTTTCGGGTGTCATGATCATCCTTTCCTGTGCAATCAGGCCTTGATCGGGGTCAGGCTTTGATTTTGAAGCTGTCGGCGTACTTGGCCGGATCCTTGCCGTCCCACACCACACCGTCGATCAGCTTCGAGGTGCGCATGTCGGATTTCGGCAGCGGCGTCTTGGTGATCGCGGCGGCGGCCTTGTAGACGTCGATGCGGTTGACCTTCTTCGCCACCGCCAGATAATCCGGGTGGTCCTTCAGCAGGCCCCAGCGCTTGTGCTGGGTGAGGAACCACATGCCGTCCGACAGGTAGGGGAAGCCCACGATGCCGTTGTTGTAGAACTTCATGTAGTTGGGGTCGGACCACTTCTTGCCGATGCCGTTGTCGTACTGACCGAGCATGCGGTCCTCGATCGAATCGAAGTCGGTGTTGACGTAGGACTTGGCCGAGATGATCTTGGCGACTTCCGAGCGGTTGCTCATGGTGTCGATGTACTTCGACGCATCGAGGATCGCCGCCACCATGGCGCGCGCGGTGTTGGGGTACTGCGCGACGAAGTCGGCGGTGGTACCGAGCACCTTCTCCGGATGGTCTTTCCAGATCTCCTGCGTGGTCGTGGCGGTGAAGCCGATGTTGTCGCGGATCGCGCGCGCGTTCCACGGCTCGCCCACACAGTAGCCGTCCATGTTGTCGACACGCATGTTGGCAACCATCTGCGGCGGCGGCACGGTGATGACCTTGGCCTGGGTGAAGGGATTGATGCCGTGCGCGGCCAGCCAGTAATACAGCCACATCGCGTGGGTGCCGGTGGGGAAGGTCTGGGCGAAGGTGTATTCCTTCGGTTCGGCCTTCACCAGTTTGGCGAGCGAAGCGCCGTCGGTCACGCCTTTGGCCTTGAGCTGGTTGGAGAGCGTGATCGCCTGGCCGTTGTGGTTGAGGTTGGCGAGCACCGCCATGTCCTTCTTCGGCCCGCCGATGCCCATCTGCACGCCGTAGATCAGGCCGTACAGCACATGCGCCGCATCGAGTTCACCATTCACCAGCTTGTCGCGCACCGCCGCCCACGAGGCTTCCTTGGTCGGGGTGATGGTGAGGCCGTATTTCTTGTCGAAGCCCTTCACCGACGAGATGACGACCGACGCGCAGTCGGTCAGCGGAATGAAGCCGATGTTGAGGTTGGGCTTTTCAGGGGCGTCGGAGCCGGCAGCCCAGGCACCCTGGCGCACGCCCGGTGGCACCATGGCCATCAGGGCGGCGGCGACGGACAATCCGGTGGTCTTTTTCATGAAATCACGCTTGCTCTGGTCTTGTACGAGGGGTTTGTCCTGGGTGTCGCTCACGGTGTGTTCTCCAAATGCCCAGAGGGCATAAATAAAAAAGGCGTCGCCTTCAGGGCGGACGCCTTTGTCCATTGATAAAAGATTTGACGGTCACGCTGAAAGCCACATCGTTGCGACTGTTCAGTTCTTGTCTAGCAACCGCTGTGCCAGCTGCTTAAGTGCTTTGTATCAAATGGGTTTTTTGGGTGTTGTGGTTGGGTGAAGAACCCATCCGGATGCCTGGCGGTGCACCCATGCGGTGCATATTTTGGGTGCCGTGCACCAATCAGACCGGCGGTTTTTGCAGAATCTGCCGCGCGATGTCCGCCAGCTTCAGGCCGCGGTCCATCGCCGCGCGCCGCATCTCGCGGTACACCTCGGGCTCCGACGCGCCGGTCTGCTTGATCAGCAGCGCCTTGGCCTGGTCGATCAGCTTGCGCTCCGACAATTCGAGCCGGGTCTGCTCCAGCTGGTCGTGCAGCGCCTGGAAGGCCTCGAAGCGCGATACCGCCACGTCGAGAATCGGGCGGATGCGCGCTGGGTCGAGGCCGTCGACCACATAGGACGTCACCCCCGCCTGGGTCGCCGCCCGGATCGCCTCGGAACTGCCGTCGCCGGTGAACATCACGATCGGACGCGGGCAATCCTGGTTCGCCACGCAGATGTGCTCCAGCGTGTCGCGGTCCGGCGAATCCTGCGCAACGATCACCACGTCCGGGCGCAAGGCCTGGATCTGCACATCCAGACTGCGCGCCGAATTGAGCGTGGCCGCAACCACGCAGCCCGCCGCTTCCAGCGCGGGCACCAGCATTGCCAGCCGCTCGGGCTGGTTTTCGACAATCAATACGCGCATGTTCGTTTCGGTTTTTATCCCGACCAGAAAAAAAGGCGGCCTCCGGAGAGGCCGCTAAGTCGGAGGAGACTGCCTGAGCAACCTGGCCTTTCGGTTTGGATACTCATTCCGGATGTAGCAGGGGGCGTGCCAGCTATGAGAGTGTTTAACAATCAAATGCTTATGTGTTTTTGAGGCGTGCGTGACATGGGTTGGGGTGTGCCGTTGTGGTGCATGGGGCGGGGGAATGGAATCAAAACGGGGCGCAGATGGGGGGCGTCATTGCGAGCACCCGTAGGGCATAAACGCAGCGAAGCAATCCAGTTTTGTTTGGCGTGAGGCACCGTTTAGTAGTGAGAATTTTAATAGGCTGAGGACTGTTGGCCGGGCTACCCCCGGCCAACGGGCCTCAGTACGCGAACACTTTAACTACTCAGCCGTCACTTGCACTTCATCTCCGGCGTCAACTTCATCCACTTCGCCAACCAGGCCTTCGCCCGCTCCCGCGCATGCCGCGTGGCGATCTTCTCCTCCGGCGTCTGGTCGGGGCGGAAGTCGAACGCGCGGCGCGCCATCGGGTAGACCTGGTATTCCACCGGCACGCCGCGCTCCCACAGCGCATAGAACGCGCGGCCGCCGTTCATGCGGCGCAGTTCGTAATCCTGTTCGCCGATCAGGTAGAGGATGGGGGTGTTGAGCTGGGCGATTTCGGGCGCGACGCTGAACAGCTGTTCGGGTTCGGGCGCGTTGGGATTCTGCATGTGGCCGTAGTAGCTGACGATGGCGGCGATGTCGGGGCCGCGCTTGGCGGCCAGCCGGATGGCGTAGTAGGGGCCGCGCGACAGACCGACGATGCCGACCTTGTCCTTGCAGGCCTTGGGCAGCGACTTCAGGTAATCCAGCCCGGCTTCCACGTCCATCTCGGTTTCGGGGTTGTGTGCCGAAGGCCAGCGCTCGATGAAGCGGCCGCTTTGCCAGTCGGGGGCGACGACGAGAAAGCCCTGGGCGGCGAGTTCGCGCACATGGGCGCGTTCGTCGCCTTCGTAGCCGCGCTTGGCGTGGATGAACAGCACCGGCGGGAAGGGTCCCTTGCCGGCTGGCGTTGCGATTTCAATCGGGACCTCCGTGCCGTCGGCGGCCTTGATGGTGGTTTTGGTCAGATCGACGGTGCTGGCGAAGGCCGATGCGCCGAGTGCCGATGCTAAGATGGCGCCCGCAATGGCAAGTATTTTCATGGTTTTCTCCTTTTGTTTACTGGCCCACATTCTAGGCCAGCGCCCGCGCCTTTCTGCGCAGTCAAAAAGTACCCCGCCGGGAATCCATGCCGCCGCACGATTCCTTTGACGGGCCGACGATTCCGCCCCGGCTGCGGCGCCCGCTGGCGGCGGTGTGGATTTCGCTGGGGCTGCATGCCGCGCTGATCGCGCTGGTGCAGGTGGTACCGCCTGCGTCGACGCGCTGGGCTGAATCAGTGATCGAGGCGCGGCTGGTGTCGGCGCACCCCGCATCGGCCCTTGAGGAAAGGCATCCACTCGAGCCCGAGGCGGTGCCGGACGATTCTCCGAAAGAGACGCCGCTGCTGGCACCGGCCGAGACGGTCGAGGCGCTGCCCCTGGCCACGCCGCCGGCCGAAACCGTGCCGCCTGTCGCCGCGCCGGCGCCTGCCGGGCCTGCCGTTGAATCAGCGCCTGCCGCGGCGCTCCCGGCTGCACCCGCACCCGCGCCGGCTGCGGCGATCACCAGTTCGGTCGACCTCACTTATTACAGCGCACGCGATGTCGATGTGCAGCCGAGGGCCTTGCGCGAGATCGTGCCGGACTATCCGGAGGATGCCGACCGTCAGCATCTGTCGGGCAAGGTTCGCCTGCAGCTGAAGCTGGAAGCCGATGGCCGTGTCAGCGATATCGAAATCGTCAGCGCCACGCCTGCCGACGCGTTCAACGAGTCCGCGCTCAGGGCGTTTCGCGATGCGCGCTTCGCGCCGGCGCAAAAGAACGGCAGGCCGGTGCGCGCGCTGGTGATGATCGAGGTGGTGTACGACTGGGAAGGACGGCGCTAGGCAGGGGTCAGGAACGCGGTGCGGCCAGATCCTGCAGGATGGGGCAATCGGGGCGGTGGTCGCCGTGGCAGGCGTTGGCGAGCGTGACCAGGGTGGTGCGCATCTCGGTCAGCGCGGCGATGCGGGCGTCGAGGTCGGCGATGTGCAGTTCGGCCAGCCGCTTGACGTCTGCGCTGGCGCGTTCCGGATCGTCCCACAGCGACAGCAGTTGCCGGATCTGGTCGAGCGAGAATCCGAGGTCGCGCGCGCGGCGGATGAAGCGCAGCAGGTGAACGTCGCGTTCGTGGTACTGGCGATAGCCCGCCAGCGTGCGGCTGCTTGCGCGGATGAGGCCGATGCTTTCGTAATGGCGGATCATCTTGGCCGACACGCTGCTGGCCTGCGCCACTGCGCCGATGTTCATTGCTTGTCTCCCGCCGGGCGCCAACGTTTCAATGTCAGCGCGTTGGTCACCACGCTGACGCTGGAGAACGCCATCGCCGCGCCGGCGATCACCGGGCTCAGGAAGCCGAAGGCCGCGAGCGGAATCCCCACCACGTTGTAGATGAAGGCCCAGAACAGGTTCTGCCTGATCTTGGCGTAGGTTCGCCGGGAGATGTCGATGGCATCCGCCACCAGCGCCGGGTCGCCGCGCATCAGCGTGATGCCGGCGGTGTGCATGGCGACATCGCTGCCGGAGGACATGGCGATGCCGACGTCGGCGGCGGCGAGCGCGGGCGCGTCGTTGATGCCGTCGCCGACCATGGCCACCGTTTTGCCCGCGGTTTTCAGCTGGCTGACCTGGGCTTCCTTGTCCGCCGGTAGCACCTCGGCCAGCACGCGGTCGATGCCGAGCACTGCCGCTGCCGTTTGCGCGGCGCCGCGGTTGTCGCCGGTGAGCATCACGGTGGCGATGCCTTGATCCTTGAGCCTGGCCACGCCTGCGGCAGCACTCGATTTGACCGCGTCGCCGAAGGCCAGCAGCCCCAGCACGCGGCGGTCGCTGGCGCGCGCCAGCCACGACACGGTGCGACCGGCGGCTTCCAGTTCGGCGGCCGCGGAATCCAGCGCCGCGGTATCGACGCCGTTCTCGCCCATCAACCGGCGATTCCCCAGCCACACCGTTTCTCCGTTCACCTCGCCGGCGATGCCGCGCCCCGGCAGCGCCTGTTGCGCCCGTGCGGGCAGCGGCGTGATGGAGGCCGCCGCGGCCTCGGCCAGCACTGCACGCGCCAGCGGATGCTCGCTGCCGGCCTGCAGCCCGGCAGCAGTCGCCAGCACGTCATTCCTGCCGCTGCCGTCCGCGGCCACGCAGGCAGCGACATGCGGCGTGCCGTCGGTGAGCGTGCCGGTCTTGTCGAACACCACGATGTCGATCTTGTGCGCCAGCTCCAGCGCTTCGGCGTCCTTGATCAGAATGCCGTGGCGCGCGGCGACCCCGGTGCCGGCCATGATCGCCGTGGGCGTGGCGAGACCCAGCGCGCACGGGCAGGCGATCACCAGTACCGCCACCGCATTGAGGATGGCGACTTCGGCGTCGCCGCTCGCCATCCACCAGCCGATGAAGGTGACCAGCGCGATCACCATCACCACCGGCACGAACACCGCGCTCACCTTGTCGACCAGGCGCTGGATCGGTGCCTTGGCGGCCTGCGCGTTTTCCACCAGACGGATGATGCGCGCCAGCGTGGTCTCGGCGCCCACCGCGGTGGTGCGCGCGACCAGCACGCCGTGCGCGTTGATGGCGCCGCCGGTCAGCGCATCGCCCGGCTGCTTGTCGACCGGCAGCGATTCGCCGGTGAGCAGGGATTCGTCGACCTGGCTCGCGCCTTCGATCACTTCGCCGTCCACCGGCACCCGCTCGCCGGGGCGGATCACCACCACGTCGCCGACGCGGATCGCGTCGATCGGCAGGTCGCGGTCGACGCCGTCGAGGCGTACCCGCGCGGTGAGGGGGCGCAGCGCCTGCAGGGCGCGGATCGCCTCGGTGGTCTGGCGCTTGGCGCGCGCCTCCAGCCACTTGCCGAGCAGCACCAGGCTGATCACCACCGCCGAGGCCTCGAAATACAGGTGCATGGCATCTGCATGGGTGAGCAGCAGATACACGCTCAAGCCATAGGCCGCGCTGGTGCCTACCGCCACCAGCAGGTCCATGTTGCCGCTGCCGGCACGCAGCGCCTTCCAGCCGGCGCGATAAAAGCGCGCGCCGAGCCAGAACTGCACCGGCGTTGCGAGTGCCAGCTGCAGCCAGCCCGGCAGCATCCAGTGCGCGCCGCCGAGCTTGCCGAGCATGGGGACGATCAGGGGAAGCGACAGCCCGATCGCCAGCGCCACCGGCCACCAGTCGGGCAGCGCGCGCGCCGGCGCGGCCGGGACTTCACCTGACGGCGCGGGAAGCTGTGCGCCGTAGCCGGCGCGCTCCACCGCAGCGATCAGCGCCGCCGCCGAGGTGCCCCGCACCAGCTTCACGGTGGCCCGCTCGGTGGCGAGGTTGACGCTGGCGTCGAGCACGCCGGGCACCTTGGCGAGCGCCTTCTCCACGCGCGCCGAACAGCTTGCGCAGGTCATGCCGCTGATGTCGAGGGTGCAAGATTCGGTCGGCACGCTGAAGCCGGCCTTTTCGATCGCGTGCTGCACCGATGCCAGGTCGGTTTCGCCAGAAACCGTCGCGGTTTCGGTTGCCAGGTTCACTGTGGCGTCGGTCACGCCCGGCAATTGCTTCAGCACTTTTTCCACCCGTGCCGCGCAACTGGCGCAGGTCATGCCCTGGATGCCGACCGCGAGCCGGGATGAGGATGAGGCGTTCATGGTGCGCTCCTGACAGGAGAGAGCTTGCACCATAAACCTTTCCATGATGGGAAGGTCAAGAAATAGGGCAAGATTCAATGGCCAAGTTTCAAGGCGCAAGGAAAACCACAGCCACTCAACGGCGGACCGTGGTCAGTGGATAGTCTTTTGGAAGCAGCACCCACATGCGGCCAGGCTGTTTCATGCGACCGGCGAGTTCGCCAGCGGCGTTACCAAAGCCCCAGAAGAAATCGGCGCGCACACCGCCGCGGATGGCGCCGCCGGTGTCCTGCGCCATCACCAGCCTGGTCAGCGGCTCTGGAGAATTGGGCTGGGTGGTGGCGAGGAAAACCGGGGCGCCGAGCGGAATGAAGCGCGGATCGATCGCGATCGAGCGGCCGCCGGTGAGCGGGACGCCCAGCGCACCGAGCGGACCGGTCAGCCCGTTGGGCAGTTCGCGGAAGAACACGAAGCTGGGGTTGCTGGCGAGCAGGTCCGGCAGCCTGTCGGGATTCTTCGCCCCCCAGTCCTTGATGCCCTGCATCGATGCCTGTTCGAGTTTCAGTTCGCCGCGCTCGACCAGGAGCTTGCCGATCGACTGATACGGATGGCCGTTCTGGTCTGCATAGCCGACACGCAGGTGCGAACCGTCGGGCAGCTCGATGCGGCCCGAGCCCTGGATCTGCAGGAAGAAGAGATCGACCGGGTCTTCGGCCCAGGCGATGGGCTTGCTCCTGAAGCCGTTGCCGTTGGCCGCCGCCTCGATTTCCTTGCGGGTGGGGTAGGGCACCAGTTTGTTGCCGATCAGCCGCCCGCGCAGGCGCAGGTTTTTCAGTTCGGGATAGACGCTCGCCAGGTCCACCGTGATGAGATCGTCGGGCGCGGCATAAAGCGGCAAGCGTGCGCGTTCGGTGCGCACCCGGTCGCCTTTCAGCAGCGGCTCGTAATAACCGGTCACCAGACCTTCGACGCTGCCGTCTTCCTGCGTCGCCTGGTAGGGCTGGAAATGCTGCTCGAAAAAGGCACGTGCGGCCGCGTCGTCGGGGGCGGGCATGCCCATCGCCTCGGTACAGATCGCCTGCCAGGCGCTGCGCTTGATGAGCGTGCTGCAGCTTTGCAGGAAGGCGCCCCACGCTTCGCTTGCCGTATCGCTTTGCCAGAATGCCACGGCGCTCCAGTCCACCGGCTTGAGCGTGGGATAGGGCACCGCCGGCGTGGGGATGGGCGCCGGCGGTGGGACGGGCACGGGTTGCGGCACGGGCGACGGCGTGGGGGGCGCCGCAGGGGGTTCCACGGGCGGACGCACCGCGCAGGCTGACAACAGCAGGGCTA
Source organism: Pseudomonadota bacterium (assembly GCA_021791095.1). Classification (GTDB taxonomy): domain Bacteria; phylum Pseudomonadota; class Gammaproteobacteria; order Burkholderiales; family Thiobacillaceae; genus Thiobacillus. The sequence continues at coordinate 1,615 of JAJYXG010000072.1, read as the reverse complement.
ACAGCCACGGGCTTGCGCGTAACAGCATCACGGGTGAAGATGGCTCAGATCAAAAACACCCGTCGAGTATAACAATGGGAGAGGGAATCAATGGAGACGCAGGGACTGGGCTGGTTGTTGATGGAAGCCGGCATTGCGTTGGGGCTGTTCGTGTTCATCGTCTGGTGGACGATGAAAAAATGAGGCTCAGCCGCAAGATGCAGGCTTCAAGGGGGCTGAACGGCTTTGCCGCACCGCCCAGAAACCTCAATGCAGCACGCGGGGCATCGACAGCGTGAACTGGGGGATTTCTGCTTCGAACTTGTTGCCGTCCTCCGCCACCATCTGATAAGTGCCGCGCATGGTGCCGACCGGCGTCGCCATCGCGGTGCCGCTGGTGTACTCGAAGCTTTCGCCCGGCCGCAGCAGCGGCTGTTCCCCAACCACGCCGAGGCCTTTGACTTCCTGCGTGACATTCTCGGCGTCGGTGATGATCCAGTGGCGCGAGATCAGTTGCGCCGCCACGGTGCCGGTATTGGCGATGCTGATGGTGTAGGCGAACACGTAGCGTTCCGAAGCGGGATCGCTCTGCTCGGCCAGATACGTCGTGTTGACGCTGACGCTGATGTGGTATTTCTTGCCTTCGGCCACGATTCTGCTCGACGGAATGGAATGCGCGGAGTGTAACGCAATGGCGTGGCGGGCTGTTAAAATGGCCGGGTTTTTCCAAAATTCCCGGAGCTTCCCATGACTTACCGCATCGCCCCGTCCATCCTGTCCGCCAACTTTGCCAAGCTGGGCGAGGAGGTCGACAACGTGCTCGCCTCCGGCGCCGACATCGTCCATTTCGACGTGATGGACAACCATTACGTGCCCAACCTCACCATCGGCCCGCTGGTGTGCGAAGCGCTGAGGAAGCATGGCGTCACCGCGCCGATCGACGTTCACCTGATGGTGAAGCCGGTCGACCGCATCATTCCCGACTTCGCCAAGGCGGGCGCGACCTACATCACCTTCCACCCGGAAGCCTCCGAGCACATCGACCGCACCATCGGCCTGATCAAGGAAAACGGCTGCAAGGCCGGCCTGGTATTCAACCCGGCCACCCCGCTCGACGTGCTGGAATACACCCTCGACAAGATCGACATGGTGCTCCTGATGAGCGTCAACCCCGGTTTCGGCGGCCAGAAGTTCATCCCCTACGTGCTGGACAAGGCGCGCGCCGTGCGCAAGATGATCGACGACCGCGGCCTCAACGTGAACATCGAGATCGACGGCGGCGTCGGCCCCGCCAACATCGCCGAAGTCGCGCGCGCCGGCGTCGACACCTTCGTGGCGGGTTCCGCCGTCTTCGGCGCCGCCAAGGACAGCGATCCGCAGCGTTACAACAGCATCATCGCCGCGATGCGCGCAGAACTGGCCAAGGTCTGATTTTTTTATCCGCGAAGGACGCGAAGAAACGCGAAGTGACAATTTTCTTCGTGGTTCTTCGCGTTCTTTGCGGACAAACACCGATATGAAAAGTTTTCCTCTTCCGATCAAGGCCGTTGTTATCGATCTCGACGGCACCCTGCTCAACACCGCCCCGGATCTGGCCCACGCTGCCGAACTGATGATGGCCGACCTCGGTCGCCCC